>DAOUXC010000096.1 GCA_030666795.1 Desulfobacteraceae bacterium | reverse complement strand
CACCTGATCAAGGAGATGAGTGGGGACCTTGTCAGTGAATTTGTGGGAGAGCAGTCCTTTTCGCTCAAAGATGTGGACTTTTCCGCAATAAAGGACTCCAGGGAGTTGATTGAGGTCTTTATAGAGTTTGAAAGGGATACGATCCTCTTCTACGAGATGCTTGAGTCCTTCATCATTGACGAAGAAACAAGCGAAAAGCTGAACCGTATAATGGACGAGGAAAAAGACCATATCTCAAAGCTTCAGGAGCTTCTGCCTGACCCCCGGGTTTAGTATTCTATATACGAAAGAAGGCGCCGTGGGCGGTCTCCCAGGATATGAAAAATACGACGCACCGGACAGGCCGAGCGAGATGAAAGGAGGCTGAATATGCCTGGTAATACTGGCGCCTTAAAAGGCAAAGCATCCAAGCCAGTTTGGTACCAGGGCATCCGAAAATATGAAAAGCCGGACCTCCCAAGAGCGATTTGGCAACTCCTGAGTACTTTTATACCTTATTTCCTGATACTATATCTGATGTATCTCACCATTCAATCCGGTTACTCTTATTGGATTACCTTGGTGCTGGCTGTGCCCGCGGCTGGCTTTCTGGGCCGTATCTTTATCTTTTTCCATGATTGCGTTCATTCTTCCTTTTTTGCTTCTCGGAAGGCAAACACCATTCTAGGTCGTATTTGTGGGATTTTGACCTTCACGGCGTACGAAGACTGGCGGCGAGCACACGGTATCCATCACGCCACGGTCGGAGACCTGGACCGCCGCAGTGTCGGGGATATCTGGACACTCACCGTAGATGAGTTCCTGGCGGCACACAGACCGACACAGATAAGGTACAGGTTTTTCAGAAATCCTTTGGTCATATTCGGTCTGGGACCCGCTTATGAATTCCTGATTTCACACAGATTCTCTCACAAGGGGGCCAGAAAAAGCGAGCGCTACGGTGTGTATTTCAATAACCTTGTCATTTTAGCCATTATCGTGACAGCCAGTCTTACCATTGGTTTTCAGACATACATGCTGATCCAGTTGCCGGTCATTTTCATTTGCGGTCTTATGGCCTTGTGGATGTTTTACGTCCAGCACCAGTTCGCCGGCGTGTACTGGGCACGTCATGAAGAATGGGACCCGATCCACATTGCGATGGAGGGCAGCTCTTACTATAAATTGCCCGGGTTGCTCCAGTGGTTTTCAGGTAACATAGGCTATCATCACATTCACCACATTAGACCACGCATTCCAAATTACAACTTGCAACGGTGCTATGATGAAACGCCGGCCATGCGAACGGTCGAACCCCTCACCATTCTTAAGAGCTTGAAGTCGCCATTTCTTAACCTTTGGGATGAGAACCGGAAAAAGTTGGTTAGTTTTCGATCGCTGAAGGACCTCATACGGCGAAAAATTAGTAATGCATGATCCCTGGTCCCATCCCAACAAAATTTAGGGAAAAGGGCCTCTTCTACATTATGCGCCAATAGACTTTGGCCGGTGTAGCCACACGACCCGGATTCCATCCGGCGGCGGGATCTGTGACATGCCGGTCATGGGTCCCGCGCTCGCGGACCTGCACATTGCGCTCAACTCAACAGTAGGCGAACCTCTGCTGTCGAAGGGAAGATCAATAACAAGATGAGATAGTTGGGAGTAGGAAAATCCCATGCCGGGCCCCACTCAAGGGTGAACCTTTTCTTGAAGATCCGGCCAGATATTGAGGAGTCTGTCATCCACCGGAATGACCTTGTCTGTCTTGGCATCGATGAAAACATCGGTCACACTTGCATCCAAAACGAGAATGCGTCCTTCGTCTTTGAAGATCTCCTGCAGCATGACGACGCTCTTCTCACCGACGCTCATTATGTCTGTCTCCACACGAAGGATATCTCCCACTACTGCGGGCCTTCGGTAGTTGATGTTCAGGTTCGCAACCACGTGGGCAATGCCTGCCTCATGAAAAGGGCTCATCAGCAGGTTTTCTTCAAAATAAATCCACCTCCCCTCTTCCAGGAACTCCACGTACCGCGCGTGGTTTACATGACCGAACCTGTCTGTATGATAACCTCTTATCTTCATTTCCGTACTTGTCCTCATAATCCTCCGTCGGGCAGGAATGCCCCCGCCCCCCTTCAACGTTTTGAAAATGCAAATATCTCGCTCTGAACTGTTTTTGTAAGATATGCGCTCTGACTCAATGTCAGGTACAGGCCTGTTACGCCGCCATTATCGCGTCTGTGCTCCCTGGCGTGTTCTTCTGACCAGAAGAATACGGACTTCTTTCAGAATACTTTTGTGATGCTCGGCTCCTTCAGCTTTGAAAAATTTACGATCGGTATGAAGACGAGCGGATCCGCGCCCTGCTCTTTAACCTGAAAATTGAGTTCACTGTCAATGTCCAAGTGGATCGGCATTCCACAATGAGCGCACTCCGTCTTCACTTCCGCGGAAATGGAATTTTTCCTCAGATGCCCCTGCACGAAGGGCGTCGCAACCGCGTCCGCCGCTCAGGCCGCGCAGCCTCTCTCTCCGCTGTTGAGGGACACCATATGGGGTGTGGTGTCCGCGGTGACCGGGTAGGCCCATAGCACTGAACCCCGGTCGTTTCTGAAAAGGAAAACAAGCCTTTTTTCGAGTTCCTCAAGGATTGAAATCACCCTGCCCGAAGCCAGACCCGTTGCCTTTGAAATCTGTTCCGGTGCTAGTGGTCCATCGGCCCCCAGAAGATTCCGAACCACATAATCTCGCACCAGGTGGTGCTCTTCGGTCATGAAGGCCAGACTCTTTCGAGCCTGCCCCTTCGTCTTTCTGGAAACCTCACGCCTCCAAAGGAAGCCTGGTATGGGAATCATCCGCCTTCCGGTTCCGAGCAGTGCCCTGTCTTTCATCTTTGAACCTCCTTTGTTTTCACGAGAGACTAAAACCCCTCGCCTGATAACTTGTTTCTTTTCCCTTTAAACATAAGTCCTTGTTTAGAAAAGGTATTGATCGATCCTGAAAATCTCTTGATATTTCACGAAAGAGTGGTATTTTTCTGTGATTGCATGGATCGCCATACAGACAGTGACGGCCCGTGCCATGAAAAAATGTACAGCAGAAAAAATGTGCGTCTGTGCCCGTATACACCGACCCTTCCACCGTCACTGCGAAAGCGGAGGCCCCAATGGTCAGGAAAACCCATAAACCAACAGTTTCGCTGGATCTTGTCCGTATGTTTGCAAGATGCATATCTGCAAAGGGTCTCGATTTCGATGAGATCAGCACTTCAATAGGAATGGCCCCCTCGCTGTTTGAAAAATCGGATAGCAGGATATCGGGACGGCATTTTGAAGCCATGTGGAACGAGGCCGCTGAAAGATCGGGAGATCCCGATTTCGGTCTGCACTTGGGAGAAGATTTGGCCGAGACCTATGCCGGCGGGCATGTGCTTTTCTTTGTCATGAAGAACTGTCCCACCGTCGGTGAGGCCATGAAAAAGTTCTTCCGCTATCACTGTATTCTTGCCGACACGGCCCAGCCCGTATTGAAACTTTGTGGCGACTTCGCCCATATATCCTGGAATGCCGCGCCGGGTCTGCAGACCTCCAGGCACCCCTCAGAGGCCATGCTTTCCATGTTCACCGGAATCCTGAGGCACATTACCGAGGACCGTCTCTCCATTGTGGAGGTAAGGTTTGAGCACCCCGGGCCGGATGATACCGGGGAGCATGAGAGGATCTTCAATGCCCCGCTTTGCTTTAAGCAGGGAAAGGGCGAGCTTGTTTTCCGAAAAAGCGCCCTGGATATCGCCATCTTCATGGCCGATCCGGAGTTACTCCATAATCTTGAGGCATTTGTCAGCCGACTGCTCCATAGATTTCAGGAGCCCAATACCTGGTCCCTGAAGGTAAGCCGACTGCTGGGAGAGATGATTCTAAGAGGTGAAACGGTTGGTATTCATGCGGTTGCCGACGGCCTGGCATTGAGCGTGCGCACTCTTCAAAACAGGCTCAGGAAGGAGCAGTCCACATACCAGATGCTCCTTAACCGGGTAAGGAAACAAATTGCACAGGAGTACCTTGCAAGGGGCGAAGCAACCATCTGCGATATCGCTTTTCTGCTCGGGTTCTCTGAGCAGAGCGCTTTCAACCATGCGTTCAAGAGGTGGACAGGCTCAACGCCCCTGGAATACATGAGAGAAAAAGGGAGCAACCTCGACAAATATCCTTAATTAAACCGGATAGTATGGTAGCCCCTTTCAAGGGTGAACCAAAGCCGCACCCTCTGGACCCGGATATTTACTGAAGGAGAGGATATGATTGAGGTTACAAATACTCCTTTTTGTGATATCTAAATAATGTGCAAAAAACCTGAATTATCAATCCGTGTTAGTCGAATACGTTAGGGTTTTTTTATTGCTGGGTCTTCTCAATATGTCTGAATTTGAAACCAAAATGGAATAACAACAGGGAAAATTAACCCTTAAGGGAGATCTCACGGCCATGAATATCAAACCAGTGATTATATCAAGTCGCGGTGCAGGCGTGTTTGTGGGTCAGGACGGTAGAATGGAACTCGTCGTAAACCAAAACAGGAATCGAGAACGCATCGATAAATTGTTAAAAGATTTTAAGAAGGAAATGGGAAAAGGGGTTAACGTACTGGAAAAACTATATGTCAGCAGCCCAAAGGACTACCAATCCCTTTTTAAGGAAAAGGACGCCATTGATGTCGTCCTTTTATATGTTTTAGGTGTTACACCCATTGATGAGTTACTAAATTGGCAGGGGCCCATCATTGCCTTTAGTGGTCAATACACACCTGCCATGGCCCTATACGCTGTTGCGGAGGAACGTCATCAACGCAAAAATCTGTTCATTGCCCTGGATTACAAGGATATATCGAATATCCTCAGGGTCCTGGACGCAAAACAGACTTTGTCTCAAACACGTATTGTTCTTTTCGGTTCCCCGCCGACCTGGCACTTGCGCTGGTATGGATTTCCGGATCTGGAAGCCATTCGCAGAAAAACCGGTCTGCAGTTTATCCCGGTGGAGCTGCGGGAACTAGTAGATACGGTCCAGAAGGTGGATACCGAAAAAGCCGCTTCTCTGGCAGATAAGTGGATTGCGCAGGCCAGTCAGGTGGTGGAGCCCACCCCGGAGCATATGCAAAAATCAGCCGCAGCCTATCTGGCCATGGAACATATTTTAACACGAAAAGGGGCACAGGCAATGGCCATAAATTGTCTGGAAATCACCCAGTCACAAAAATTTTCAGAACAAATCATCAATCCCTGTATGGGAATGTCATTTTTGCGGGACAAAGGCATTTCAAGCGGCTGTGAAATGGACATACCGGGTCTTTTGTCGATGATAGTGTTAAGCAATCTGGGTCAAAAACCGGCCTTCATGGGTAATATTGTACACGCCGACCCAAAAAACAATGTCATTAAACTGTCCCATTGTATCATGCCTACACGCATGCCCGGTTTCGAAGAAGACCCCCTGCCTTACACTCTCAGGGATTATCACGGGGCAAAAGGTGTCACGGCGTTTACGGATATTCCAACCGGTGTTGAAGTGACATTGGCACGCGTTCAACGGAATCTGGAACGGGTCGTGGCCTTTACCGGTGAAGTTGTGGGCTGCGAAGATACCACATTCTGCCGAAACACCGTGGCCATTAAAATCATTGATACACGGGATTTTATACGACAGGCTGAAGGGAATCACCATGCCATGGTATTTGGAAACTATCTCGAAGAGTTGGAAATGTTGAGCAGTGTTTTGGATTGCAATTTTAAATCACTATAAAAATCCATTATTTCGGAGTCGAACCGACACGGACGCAAGGTCCACTGTATTTTGACTATAGTAACATTTGAACCGGGCATTCCTTTCGGCGTTCTTATCAATCTGTAAGCGCTCTTTTCCCGGGACATGGGTCCTTTTTCCTTGACTCACAGGTCGTATTTTTCTATAGTCGCGCCTGAACAAGGGGCTGCCGGGCCCTTGCCATCCGGCCGGCATAAATGATCGATCAATCAGAAACAGGAGAGCAGCCTATAAAGGATTGATCGGACATGCTGGATGACATCCGGAACAGCGCCTATTTTGACCGGATTCGTTTTGATTCGATAGCAGATAGTTGTTTTAGGGATTCTCAATAGTGGAGGGGCGTTATGAAGGTACTGGTAGCGTATTTATCTGAGAGTGGAAATACTGAAAAGCTTGCAAAGGCTGTTTTTGAGGGGATCGAATCCTCTCCAAAGGAAATCTTGTTAATCAAAGACGTAGCCGCGGTCGAGGACTATGATGTTATTTTTATTGGGTTTCCGGTTCAATCCCACAGTGTGCCGGGTAAGGTCGAAGCCTTTGCGAAAACCCTGCCTGAGGGGCAGAAAATAGCCTATTTTGCCACACATGGATCCATGAGGGGCGGAGAGCTGGCGGTTACAGCCTTCTACCATTCCCTGACCATTTCGAAAAATGCCGTGATACTGGGAACTTTCGGCTGCCGCGGTCAGGTAAAGCAGAGTATTATTGACGCTCTCATGCCAAAGGTTGAACACCGGGCCTGGGCTCTGGAGGCCCAGGGTGCTACGGGACACCCCGATGAGGCCGACCTTGAAGATGGGCGTGAGTGGGCCAAAAAAATGATCGTCAAGGCCCGCGTCCGTTAGATAGATCCGTACCCATCTCCTTACAGGACGCTCCCTCGGAAAAGATGGGCATATCCTTAGTGCCCAGACAGGGTGGTCGTTTATTCCTCTACGCCAGGCGTCTGCCATGGCGTCCGGTCGGGATCGACCAGGCGAGCAGCAGTGTGCTTGCCCAAATCAATTGACATCCGGTTCAAACACCTTCAGACCTTCTTGTCACGTATTTTTCAAACCCGACTACAAGGATGATGATCGTACTGTTCCCCAGAACCATGGCCCATTCCATGATCCCCATGGGGTGGCTCTCAAATATCCTGTTAAAGACAGGTGCGTAGGTATAGACCATCTGCAGGAGGGCCATGACGGCCACACCCGCCAGGAGCCATTTGTTGGAAAATATTCCGAGTTTCCATACGGACTGTTTCATTGAGCGGCAGGTGAACAGGTAGAACATCTCGCCGAAGACAAAGACATTCACGGCCACGGTACGGGCAAGGGCCTCGTTTCCCCCTTTCAGCAGCAATTCCAGCTTGAAAAGCCCGAAGGCGCCAAGGAGCATGAGGAAGCTCACCAGGGAAATCCTGATTATGAGCTGACGGCTCAGAATCGGTTGTCCAGGGTCCCTCGGAGGCCGGTCCATCAGGCCCGGCTCCTTGGGTTCCACGGCAAGGGTCAGTCCCAGCAAAAGGGCTGTTGTCATGTTGATCCATAAAATCTGCAGAGGCAAAATAGGAAGTCTGGTACCGAACAGGATGGCAACCAGTATGACCAGGCCCTCGCCTCCGTTGGTGGGGAGCGTCCATGTCAGAAACTTGATGAGATTGTCGAACACGCCTCTTCCCTCTTCCACTGCGGCCCGGATGGTTGAAAAGTTGTCATCCGTAAGGACCATGTCGGCGGCCTCCTTGGAGACCTCCGTCCCCGTAATGCCCATGGCAACGCCTATATTTGCCTGTCTCAGGGCCGGCGCATCGTTGACGCCGTCTCCGGTCATGGCCACCACATGGTCCCGCTCCTGAAGGGCCTCGACCAGCCGGAGCTTCTGTTCAGGGGAGACACGCGCAAACACGGCTGTCCGCTGGGCCTCCTCGACCAGATTTTTATCAGACAGGTCCGCGATATCTCTGCCCGTAAGGACCTCCCGTGTGTGAAGGGAGCAGGTTTCACCGCAAAGGCCTATCTGCCGGGCAATGGCGGCCGCTGTCCCCGCATGGTCGCCTGTAATCATCTTTACCAGCATGCCGGCTCTCTGGCTTGCTTCAACAGCCTCTATGGCCTCTTCTCTGGGTGGATCGATCATCCCCTGAAGTCCCAGAAACTGTAATCCTTCCTGGAGATCTTCATGGCTGATGGCGCGTGTTTCAGGGGGCATCTCCTTTCTTGAAAAGGCCAGCACTCTCAGTCCCTTTTCGGCCATTTTTTCAACCCAGCCATGGATTTCACGGGGGTCTGCCACATCCGGGTTTCCCTCACCATTGTAGATGAGACTGCACTCCACGCAGAGGCTCTCGATGGAACCCTTTACATAAGCGATTTTGGGTCTGCCTTCTCCCGGATCATGGAGCGTGACCATATACTGACGGGCCGATTCAAACGGGATTGAATCGATCCTCGGCATATTCCTTTCAAGATCCTCCATGCTGAAGCCGCCCTTTTTCCCGGATGTAATGAGAGCTCCTTCAGTGGGATCGCCTTCCACCCGCCATCCATCATCGCTCTTTTTGAGGGTGCAATCATTGCACAGTACCCCTGCCATAAGCAACTCCATAAGGGCCTTGTTTGATTTGACCTCACGGGCCCCCTGGCTCGGCACGATGCTCCCTTCAGGTGAGTATCCCACGCCTGACACGGAATACCGGCTCCCTCCGGCATAGATATCTTCAACGGTCATCTGGTTCTTGGTGAGGGTCCCCGTCTTGTCCGAACATATGACGGTGGTGCTGCCTAAGGTCTCGACAGCAGGCAGCTTGCGAATGATGGCATTTCTCTTGGCCATCCGGGAGACCCCAATGGCAAGGGTGATGGTGATGGCCGCGGGCAGGCCCTCGGGAATCGCTCCCACGGCCAAGGCGACAGAGGCAAGGAAAATCTCCACCAGATCCTGATCCCTCAAGACGCCGATTGCAAAAGTTACTACTGCCATGCCGAGAATTACGTATAGAAGGATCTTGCTGAATTGATCGATCTTTTTGGTGAGGGGGGTTTCAAGGATCTCCACAGATGATATGAGTTCATTGATGCGACCGATTTCCGTATGATTGCCGGTAGAAATGACGATACCTTTTCCTGAGCCATATGTAACCAGCGTGGATGAGTATCCCATGTTCCTGCGATCTGAAATGGGCACGTCCTTTTCAATGCCAACATCCGCCTTTTGGACAGGAACACTTTCTCCCGTAAGGGCGCTTTCATCGATCTGAAGTTCCCTGACATTGAAAAGTCTCACATCTGCCGGTACCTTGTCACCGGACTTGAGAAAAATGACATCCCCCGGAACAAGCTGGGAAGAGGGAATATTTTTCTTCTCGCCCGCGCGGAGAACTGTCGCCTCGCTGACCATTGCCCTGGCAAGGGCCTCGATGGCCTTCATGGCCTTTGATTCCTGGGCGAAACCGATGATGGCATTGACGAGCACCACACCGAATATGACGCCGGCATCCGCCCATTCCTTGAGGAAAAGGGTGACCAAGGCAGCGGCAAGAAGGATAAAAACCAATGGTTGGTTGAATTGGAGGAGGAAACGTATCACAGGGCCCCGGCCCCTTTTCTGCGTCAGTGCATTGGGGCCGAAGATCTTCTGTCGGTGCCCGGCAGATTCATTTGAAAGGCCCTTGTCCAGGTCCGTTTCAATGCCGTCCGACACCTTATTGACATCCATGCTGTGCCAGTCTTTTTTCGGCAAACTATGCATGTTTTTTCATCATCCCAGCCTCTCACCCCGCAATAAATCCTGAAACGCCGGGCAATCCCACGGGGATTCGGGCGGTTATTCAAAAAAACACTGATCCCCCGCGATTTCGAGGAGTTCGGGAAAAAGGTCCATCATGCTTACCATTCCGACAATCTTTCCTTCCTTCACGACCATGGGCTGCCGGATATCCTCCTTGAACATGACATAGATGGCCTTGTTCAGGGTATCCTCTTCTTTAAGGAGTGGATGAGTGGCGGACATGACATCCCTGACCCGTTTTTGAGTCTCTTTCTTGACCAGATCGAAGAAGGTGGTATGGAGCCACTGAAAGCTTTCCTGCATGGCGCTGACCTCATCGGCCACACTTTGTGCCCGGGAAGCCAGCATGTTGTAAAAGGACCTTGAGTATTCGGGCTTCTTGGCGTGTTCAGGGACCAGGCCCCTGATGAAATCATAGATGCTCAACTTTCCGACGATCTCTTTGGAAGAATCCGTAACGATCAGGGTCTTGTGTAAAATCCCGGGGGCCGTGCCACCCGTCTGCTCAAATTTCCTTCTCAGTATGGCAAGGGCATCGCAAAGGCGGGCATCCTGATCCAGCCTTTCATACTCATCTATGTGCGTCATGATATCCTTGACCCTTTTTTCGTCTCCCATGGGAATGTCCTCCTTTAAATTTATAATACCCTGTCCCGCAGGAACGGGATTGCAGGCAGGTTTCATTTCATTGTTGCTTCATCATGTCCAGGATAATAGGATACATACCACAAAAAAAAGGGGCTTGCAATTCCAAGACCCCTTGAATGAACTACCCCGCAGCAAGCTACGGGGTATCAGATGTCATGCCGGACCTGATCCGGCATCCAGTTTAGATTTCTGGATTCCGGCTTTCGCCGGAAT
>DAOUXC010000222.1 GCA_030666795.1 Desulfobacteraceae bacterium | reverse complement strand
TCCTCAAGGTTGAAGGATGCTCCGGCTATCAGGGACATGTGTTCCAGGCTGTCCGAAGGCAAATTCCGATTGGTATACAAGACCCCTATGACCGGAAGCTTTCCTTCAAAGGAAAGATCTTTTATGCTGACGCCGACATTGAATTTATTATAAAAGTCGATCATATCGTCGATCAAAGGAAGTTCCACCGTGTCCGGATCAATGGACGGAACGATCTTTTCCGGTTTGACAATATTTATCTGGGCGTACCGTTCCAGTATCTCACAACTCGCCTGTATCATGGCTTCTTCAATGGTATTGCCCGCCGCCATACCGTTAGAGCCGTGGATATAGGCCAGAAATTTGACCGGGACTTTAATCGTCTCCTCTCGTAGCAAAGAATAACCGTCGACCCAATGTCCGGCCATTTCACAGTCTTTGATCTCCTCGATTTCTTCTCTTTTGAGGTGTTTTTCCCTTGTGAGCAGTTCCTCTATGGTCAGGGGATTGCCCATGTCATTTTGGTGCCCCCGGACATATCCGTGCATCCATTCGTAATTCAAAAAGCTGTTGGTCTCGGCGCTGTAGATTCGCGGCAAATGGAATCTTACTTGTTCTTCAAAGGCGGGATAATACAGCCCGGCACTCAGACGTTCGGTGAGTTCGGCATAGGCGCTTGCCTTAGCCAGTTCCTCTGTGACACCTTTGCCCTCGCAGACAATGTGGAGTGAATCGATCCAGACCCTTCCCCAGAAGAGGAAATCCGAAGCCCTGAATCCGGCATATACAGGGTCCAGTCCAAGACGTTTGAAACCACTCTGAATCCTGTTCAAGGTATTTTCAGGGCTGTCGCATTTGTTGTACTCATTCCTGGTATTATTTTTAAATTGCATGTATCTAAAGCCTTTAAATTCATAGTCGCTGATAAATCCGGCAACACCGTGAATGTCTGTTCAAATTTTCTGGAAGGTTTATAGATCGCCCGATGAAAATAGTCAAATAGGGTTTCCCCCAAATATTGCGCACATGCAGAAAAGGCCCCTACTATTCGTTCTCGATGGCATCGTGGTAATGTTTTAACATTAGCTTTGTGTCATATTAAAACGTCTTGACAATAAAAAAAACCTACTATATAGAAGATATTTAAAATTTATTGACTTGTTAATTTTAGTTTAACAGGAGGAGGTGCTTAAATGGCTGATTATTGTATTAATCTGTTTTTAGATCAAGAACAGCAAAAAAAAATCGAAGAGCTGGGCCTGGGAGATCATATCCAGGAAATAGATGGTAAAAAGGCTGTTCAGGTAGCCATGAGCAAAAAAGACCAGAAAAAGCTTCAAAAAGGTTTTCCCGGCCTGGAGTTTGATTCTTCAAATGCCTGCGTGCTTCCGGATGAGGCTCAGATTACCCTGGCGGATATCATCTTGGAGCTGAAGTCCCTTGACGTTATGAAGTTTGCAATTACCAAGCTTTATAACCCGCTTGCAGGAAAGGCCCTTCGAAGTAAGGCTTAGAAGCCCTTTATTTGATAGTCTTTTCAGTCCATACGAAAAAGGCGCAAAAGGCACCATCTATTATGGTGTCTTTTGCGCCTTTTGTTTTTAAAAGAATGATCTGTGTCTTTGTCGAATTAGACGCAGCCTGTAGGTTTCGGCAACCCTGCCATTTTACACGCGCCTTTGCCCGGTCCTGAGGGAAATAACTCGTAGATGTATTTCAGCTTGTATCCCGTTACTTTGGAAAGGATCCTGACCATGGGAGCAATCCCGTTTTTCTTGTAATACTCCTGGAGGACTTCCACTACCTTCGTATGTTCGTCGGTTATTTCCTCAATACCTTCCGTTGATTTCACGTGCCTCATCCATGCCTCATTCCAGTTGGTGAAATCGTCAATGAATCCGTCTTCATCAACATTGTAGGTGTTCCCCTCAAATTCTACTGTTGGCATACCTTATACCCTCCTTTTATTAAAATCCTTTTCTATATGTATTTGTTTTCCGCTTGGCAAACACTTTAGATCAATTAATATAAGTCACGTTTTTTGTGTTGTCAATTGTTCTTTTTGTGCACCACAAAAAAAATATTTATTTATTTTCTGTGATCACATGCCGCCCTGAAAAGATTTTTTGCCCACAGGGGGGTTCCCGCGGCGTGAATGTGGGTGTAGGTGGCCAGGATATTTTTCTTTAAAATTCCGTCTCTTAGCCCATCGATTCCATTGCCCCGGCTTACCTTAAATACGAAATTCACACCCTCTTTTTCCGTAAGGACGGCCTTTGAATAGTGAAATTCGTGGCCTTTTAGGGTCTCGCCAACGGGATAATAAGGATTTGATCTGTCAACTTCCAAAATCGTATACCCGTGACCTTGTGGCTTTTTTTGAAGAATAAATTCCACGGGCAGTGCGCCGACCATGGGGTAGGTCTTATGGTTCACGAGGAGGCTTTGGCCTAAATACATAAACCCGCCGCACTCCGCATAAACTGGCAGGCCATTTTCTACTTCCTCTCTCAGGGAGTTGCGGAAGCTTTGATTATCCGCCAGGGGCTGTGCCTGGGTCTCGGGAAATCCGCCTCCGATATACAAGGCATCCAGTGGTGGCAGTTCATTGTCTGAAATTGCGTCTATCTCAACCAGAACAGCGCCTAACTCTTCTAATTGTTTCAGGTTTTCCGGATAGTAGAACCAGAATGACATGTCCCTGATAAAACCTATCCTTGGGGCATCGTGCCCTCTTATTCTTTTTGATTCTGATTCCCGGTCTTTATGGTGTGTTTCCAATTTTTCCACCATCAGGGCCATTTTCCAGATCTTATCTAAATCCAGATTTTCTTTAACTGTTTCCCTGGCCCATAAAACGGCCTTTTCAGCTTGATCTCTTTCCTGAAAAGGGATGAGCCCCATATGTCGTTCAGGAAAGGGGTCCTTTTTTTGCTTGGGCACCGATCCGACAACGGGTATGCCGCAATATTTTTCAACCGCGGCCCTGATAAGGGACTCCTGACGTGGTCCTGCCACCCTGTTCAGGATGACCCCGGCAATATTCAGATCCGGATCAAAGACCTGGCATCCCGTAAGGACCGCTGCCATAGTTCGGGTTGTCATGGTTACATCCAGGACGATGAGGACCGGGGTTTTCAGGAGTTTGGCCAATTCCGCGGTGCTGCACCGTCCTTCTAAGTCAAGACCGTCATAAAGTCCGCGGTTTCCTTCAATAAGAGAAAGGTCGGCCTTTTCCGAATGCAAGACAAAAGATTCAAGGATTTGTGCTCGGTTCATCAAAAATGGGTCCAGATTATAGCATGATCGATCGGCGGCAAAGGTCAGCCATCCGGCATCAATAAAATCGGGACCCTTTTTAAAGGGGGCTATCCGGTAACCCTTTTTTCGCCAGGCGGATGAAAGACCAAGCGATACCATGGTCTTGCCTGCTCCCCCCCTTAATGCTGCAATAATAATGCGAGGTTGCATATATAAATCTCTTTTTAATTAAGGCAGTTAACCTACCGTCAGCCAATTTTTTCCTGTATGGCGGTTTTTTAAATTAGGAACACGACCAGCCAGGATTGTCAATAAAAAATTCATGGGTTTTCCAATGGATTTTTTTATTGACAATCCAAAAGGCTTTTGATTATAAGAAAAACCTTAACTATTTGAAAAATTAACTAATTATATTTTTCACAAATAGTCGTGTTAAGTGATCTGCTACAGGTTTAAAACCTGTGGCAGAAGGGATTAACATAAAGATATTTAGACACTATTGCAGGATGATGATCATCTAAGGGAGGAGGTGAAAGAAAGCGTACGATATTTTTAGTTTTGCTCCTAAAAATTAAGTTTTGTAAATAGCAATAAGGAGGCATAGAAAATGGCTTTTGAAGCAAGAGAAGAACAAAAAGAACTGAAATATGAAGAACTTAGGATCTATTCCGATGAAGAGCTGAACAATTACACGGAAGAAGAGCTCAAGAATTTCAAGGTCAAGCATGACATACCCGATTGTGATGAGCTTGAAAAAGGCCCTTGGCCGAGCTTTGTGGCCGATGCCAAGCGCGAGGCCCTGCACCGCAAAAATCTTGCTGATGATCGAATGCTGGTAGAGCGCGATTGTGTTGAAGACATGTTAGGACAGTTACAGGTCTCTTTTGACGATGGTGAGACCCACTGGAAGCATGGCGGTATTGTTGGTGTGTTTGGATATGGAGGGGGCGTCATCGGCAGGTATTCCGACCTCCAGGATCAATTTCCATCCGTTGCCCATTTCCACACCATGCGCGTTAACCAGCCCATGAGCAAGTATTATAACACGGACTATCTCAGGAGTATCTGTGACCTGTGGGAGTACCGGGGCAGTGGTCTGTTGAATATGCACGGTTCTACAGGGGATATTATTTTCCTGGGAACAACTACAGAGCAGTTGGAACCTGTCTTTTATGAGTTGGGTCACCAGCTTCAGCAGGACTTAGGTGGCTCAGGCTCGAATCTGCGTTCCCCTTCCTGTTGTTTAGGCAAGTCACGGTGCGAATGGTCATGTATTGACACACAGGATATGTGCTATGAACTGACCCACTACTATCAGGACGAACTCCATCGCCCCGCGTTCCCTTACAAGTTCAAGTTCAAATTTGACGGATGCCCGAACGGCTGCGTGGCTTCGATTGCCAGGTCGGACATGTCTTACATCGGAACCTGGAGGGATAATATCCGGATAGACCAGGAAGCGGTCCAGGCATACATCGGCGGAGAGATTCCACCCAATGGTGGAGCCCATGCCGGAAAAGACTGGGGCAAATTTGACATCGAAAAAGAAGTGATCGGTCTCTGTCCCACAGAATGTATGTGGATGGAAGACGGCAAGCTTATGATCGATGATAAGGAATGTACACGCTGCATGCACTGTATCAATGTCATGCCAAGGGCCCTGAGACCGGGTGAGGACACCGGGTGTAGTATCCTGTTCGGGGCCAAGGCTCCTATTCTTGAGGGTGCCCAGATGGCGGTGCTGACCATTCCTTTTGTCAAATGCGAACATCCCTACGACAATATTAAAGAGATCGTGGAAAAGGTGTGGGACTGGTGGATGGAAGAAGGGAAAAACCGTGAGCGCTTGGGCGAGTTGATCCAGCGTTACGGCATCCCGAAATTCTTAGAGGTCCTCGAGATTCCGCCCATGCCGCAGATGGTGACCGAGCCCAGGAGTAATCCATACATCTTCTGGAAATCTGAAGATGTTCCGGGTGGTTTTGAGCGAGATATAAATGCATACCGAGCCAAGCATAAGAGATAGGAGGGAATAACAATGGCATTATCTACAGATAGATTAGGACTTTTTAACCCGGATAAACCGATGGAAAACAGGCTCACGGACCTGGGCCCAAGACATTTCTGGCAGTATTTTCCTCCTGTTATCCAGAACAATTACGGAAAATGGAAATATCACGAGATCCTCGAGCCGGGCGTTTTGGTCCATGTGTCCGAGACCGGGGATGAGGTCTATACGATCCGCGTGGGTGGTTGCCGCTTTATGTCGGTTGAGCACATTCGCGAGATGTGCGAAATCGCGGACAAGTTTTGTGAAGGGTATGTGCGATTTACCACCCGGAACAACATAGAATTTATGACCGACAGTAAGGAAAAGATGGAGGCCCTGAAAAAGGATCTCAATGAACGCAAACACGTGACCGGCAGTTACAAGTTCCCCATAGGCGGAACGGGTGCTGGTGTAACAAATATTGTCCATACCCAGGGATTCCTGCACTGTCATACGCCGGCGACCGATGCATCGTCCATGGTCAAGGCCGTCCTGGATGACCTCTTTGATTATTTCCAGGGCATGACCCTTCCGGCCCAGGTCAGGATTTCCATGGCCTGCTGTCTGAACATGTGCGGTGCCGTTCATTGCTCGGATATCGCTCTTCTGGGTTACCATAGAAAACCACCGGTTATCGACCATGAGGTCATGGATTCTCTTTGCGAGATTCCCTTAGTGATCGCGGCCTGTCCCACGGGCGCCATCTCTCCGGCCAAGACCGAAGATGGTAAAAAGACCGTGAAGATCAAAGACGAACGATGCATGTTCTGCGGAAACTGCTATACCATGTGCATGGCCGTACCCCTTGCGGACAAGGAAGGTGACGGCGTGACCATCTTGGCGGGCGGTAAGATATCCAATCGGGTTAGCCCGCCCCAGTTTTCCAAGGTAGTCGTTCCCTGGCTGCCCAATGAATTCCCGAGATTTGAGGAAGTTTGTAAAACGACCAGGAAAATCGTTGAGGTATATGCCGGTGATGCCAATAAATATGAGCGTATAGGTGACTGGGCCAAGAGGATCGGATGGGAGAAATTCTTTGAAAAATGTGATCTTCCATTTAGCGACCATCTCATCGATGATT
>DAOUXC010000242.1 GCA_030666795.1 Desulfobacteraceae bacterium | reverse complement strand
GGATAAATCTACTCTTGACTCTTGGAAGTTAAACCAAAATGTTTCTCGAAGAGCTCTTCGGATAATCGCACCCCTTGTTCTGTCAGAGTTACCGACTTTGCCTTGGTTTTGGGGTTTCCTATATAACCCTTGTCATGCAGGCGGTCCATTGCATCCCAATCCATACCTTTCCACGCCCTTGCTCCCTGATCATGAGTCGTCAGGTACAGTAGTGCAAGAACCATTTCATCAACCCTGTCTTTGTCGTATTCCATTTTTCAGTCCCTCAACCTATTTTTTCCTGGTTCTTTTGCCATAGCGTGCTTTAGATTCTTTGACTTCAAAACCTATCCGTTTCCTGGGCTTTTCTGGCGGCTTGAGAAGTTGCTGGATCGCCTCGAATATTGCATCAATACTCTCGTCATGATCTTCCAACCGTGCCTCAATCTCACGGAGCTTTTGGGCCAGTTGTTTGTGGGAGGAGGAAATTTTTCTGAGCTCTACAAAAGCCCTCATGATCGCGATGTTGACCTCGATCGCACGATCGCTATTTAAAATCGAGGAAAGCATGGCTACGCCCTGTTCGGTAAAAACATTCACATTCCGGGCATGTTTGATTCCTGAACATATCACAATTTGTGATATGTTCCTTATTTCCTCACGTGTTAAAGGAAACATGAAATCTGGCGGAAATCTTTTTTTGTTTCGTCGAACAGCTTGATTTAGCACTCTTGTTTCGACCCCGTAGAGTTCGGCCAAGTCCCTGTCTATGATCACTTTCTGATCACGGATGAGCATAATTGACTTTTCAATTCTTTCAACAGGAATGCTGATCGATTTTTCTCCCAACTCTCATTCTCCTTTAAAGGTCATTGTTTGACACGGGGTTTTGGTGTGCCTTGGATCACGGCCTTTTTCTTCATGGTTGCGAATGAAAACGAAATCGCCGGGCGATTTTGTGAAACGCGACTCAGTCGCTCCGGTTAGGAAAAATGAGTTTTATGTAGTGATTTTCAACAACACTTATATCCGAACTGACTCAAATGTCAAGCGTGACCACGGAGTGGTCAGATGACAGATGGCAGAGGGCAGACGACAGATGGCGGACGGCGGAGGACGGAGGGCAGAGGGCAAGGGGCGGAATCGGAGAAGGGGTGAACAGAAACAGCGAAACGGCGTGTCGGAGAATGGGAGAATCGGAGAATCGGGGAAAAGGGGAAAGGGGAAAGAGTGAGCGGATGACAGATGGCAGACGGCAGAGGGCAGAGGGCAGACGACAGATGGCGGAGGGCAGATGGCGGACGGCGGAGGGCAGACCGTATGGTTTAGAAATGGCTTGATTTTTATGAAATTAGAGTTAATATGATAAGAAATCTAACAAAAGACAGGGCTTTTATTGTTTGAACCTTTTTAGCTTCAGGGGGTTTTGATATGGACGCCAATGATATGGAAGTTAGGAAAAGAAAAAATATTGACGTAAGAATAGCCATCAGACGGTCCTGTAAATTGCCCACAGATTTCTTAGTGAAAAATCGTGCCTATATGGGTATTATTACCGATATAAGTCCGTTTGGGGCCTTTCTCAGTTCTTTAGATATCTTTCACGTCGGTGAGACAATTAAAATGGTTATTAAATCTAAAAAGGCTAATATCAAACGCACCGGCATTATTAGATGGTCTAATCAAATGGGCTTCGGATTGCAATTCGCTCCTGCTACTGCATAAAATCTACTCCTGACTCTTCTCCCGTTCACCGATTCTTTCTTTCCGCTACCTGCCGCGCCGTCTTGTCTCGTCGTAGCCATTGGCGAAGACGGAAGCCATTGGCGAAGACGGAACCCTTAGGCGAAGGGGGTTCGTCTGATCTGTGTCATCCGTATTATAGAAAAGGGGTCAGGTCCCAGTTAAATAGGCTATGCCCCAGAGAAATAAGATGAACATTCCACGGGGTGAACATTTAACCCCAGTACGATCTAACGGACCTACGGGGCCCCGATAACGGGATCTACGCAAAGCTCCGACAAGTGGGATAAGTCTACTCTTGACTCTTGGTTATTTAAAGTCATCCGGGTTTGTGTTATATTGCATGGATCGTAACAGTCCTCAATTTCCGAAACGCCTGATACGGACTCCGAAGTGTTGAGAGGTCATGGCAATTGATCACCCATAAACTCATCCTGGACATCCTGCTCATACTGATCGTGGCCTGGTTCCTGGGGAGCCTTTTTAGTCGCTACGGCTTTCCGGCGATGCTTGGGGAACTCCTGGCGGGCATCATTTTGGGCCCCCCCATATTGGGGTTGATCCAGGCGTCCCCCTCTTTGGAGTTGATCGCCGAGTGGGGGATCTTCTTCGTCATGTTCTACACGGGCATGGAGATGGACCCCAAAGAACTCCTGGAGCACATCTGGCCCTCCCTCACCGTTGCCCTGGGAGGGTTCATCCTCCCATTTGTCTTCGGCTTCTTCACGTGCCTCCTGTTCGGAGGAACCCCCTATCAGTCCCTCTTTGTGGGGCTGGGGGTCTCCATCACGGCCATAGCGGTCCAGAGCGTCATCCTCCACTCCATGAGGATCAACAGGACCGAACTCGGGCACATCATCATCGGAGCGGCCATTGCCGACGACATACTGTCGCTTGTAGGCATCTCACTCCTCCTCGGGCTGGTCCAGACGGGGAGCGTGAAGATTGCAGGCATCTCCATGGTCTTTCTGAAGGTGGTCCTCTTTTTCGGTCTGACGATTCTTCTGGGACACTTCGTGATCCCGAAGATCACACGGAAACTACACGACAGAGAGGGGAAGGCCTTAACATTTGCCCTCATATCCGCACTGGTCATGGGTTACCTGGCGGAGCTGGCCGGTCTTCACCTCATCATCGGGGCCTTTCTGGCCGGGCAGTTCGTTCGAAAGGAGATCATGGACGAAAAGATCTACAACGCCATCAGCGACAGGTTCTACGGCCTCAGCTACGGCTTCCTGGTCCCCGTCTTCTTTGCCTCCCTCTCCTTCCACCTCCATCTCACCCTTGAATGGTCCTTTATCTTGTTCTCTTTTGCCCTGATCATCGTGGCCGTTTTAGGAAAGCTCCTTGGATGCGGGCTGGGCTCGGCCCTTTTCGGCTACTCAACCTGGGGATCGGTGATCGTGGGCTTCGGCATGAACGGGAGGGGCGCCGTGGAGTTGGTGGTGGCCAACGTGATCCTCAATGTGAGCCGGGAACTCCTGGAAAAGGGGGGCATCTCAGAACCTTTGCTGACCCAGAATCAATTTGCGGCCCTGATTCTCATGGCCTTTGTCACCACCCTGATCGCCCCTGTCTCCCTCAAGTGGGCGGCCATGCGCGCATGCGGACCGGATGAAAAGGACGCGTTCTGTACTCTCTGGGACAGTGCTTCAAAAAGGGAAAAGGACTGAGGACTGAGGGCAGACGACGGACGACTGAGGGCAGTTTCCAGACGGCGGACTCACTTGCCAAAACGACCACACCATTTTTCCGGTTCCCGCATCATCTTGCCAAGCATTGCTCCAATTTTTTTACACTCTTGCAATAATTTTGCATGTTCCTCTTTCGAGATGTAATCACACTCATATGCCGTATCAAGCCAGTGTTGTGTTTCAGCCTGTTCTCCGTCTGAATCTGTCAATTTGCTTGTGAAATGTGCAGCATACCTTCGCTTATGCCATGCCTCAGACAAATTTGCACCAACCGAGCGGGAAGCCCGCCTGATCTGATCAGTCAGCGAATAGAGTTCTTCCCTGGGAAAAGACTTAGTGAGCTCAAAAACTTTCTGCTGCAATTCAAAGGCTGATTTGTAAACCTTCAGGTCCCGAAAACTCTCAATCCTTTCACTCATAGCTTTATTGTCCCATATCTGTTTTGTGTCGTCTGATTCCCGTCTTCTGTCCTCCGTCCTCTGTCGTCTGCCCTCTGTCCTCCGTCCTCTGTCATCCGTCGTCTGTCATCCGTCGTCTGTACCCCGTCCTAAAGCACCGCCTCCTTGAAGGCATCCACTCCTATCCTGTCCATGAAACGGGCCGTGCGTTCCTTTTTCTTGCCGTTTGCAGCGTAGTATTCAAGGCACCGCCTTACGAGATCGATGACCTCTTCCTTGCTCAAGTCCTTGGCGATCACATCCCCTATACGCGGACGGCCACCGGAGTTGCCCCCGAAAATAACGGTCCAGCCCTTCTTTTTTCCAAGGACTCCCACATCACGCACATAGCTCTCCCCACAGCAGATGGGACAGCCGGACACACCGAACTTCACCTTGGCGGGAAGTTCCATGCCCGCGAAAAGCTCTTCCAGTTCCATACCCAGACCCAGGGAGTCCTGGACCCCGAACCTGCACACGGCCGTACCGGGACAGGCCTGCGCGTAGTGCACGCACAGTTCCGTTGCCCTCCCCACATCCAGACCCAGGTCTTTCCAGACAGGGTCCACGTCTTCCTCTTTGATGCCCACAAGGGCCATACGCTGCCCGGATGTTATCTTCACTACGGGGATCTCGTACTTTTTGACCACCTCCGCAATCTGTTCAAGGACCTCCGGTGTCACGACTCCCACCGGTGTCCTGGGAACGATGGCATAGGTTTTCTTGTCTCTCTGCAAAATAGCTCCGTCAAGATGCTCACTCATAAAAAACCTCCTTTTGAAGTTTAAAGCTTTCAGCTGTCATCTGCTCTCTGTCCTCTAGACTTTTCTCCCTCTCTCCGTTTCACCCCTTCTCCGCTTCTGCCTTGCTGCCCTCTGCCATCTGTCGTCTGTCGTCTGCCATCTGCCCTCTGTTCTCTTTTCTCTTTTCTCCCCCTCACCGTTTCCCCGATTCAGCATTGCTTGCTACGTCACCGATTCTCTCTTTTCGCTTTCAGGCAAGACCCCTTGTTTCGGCCATGAATGCCATCTGGCCCAGGGAATTTTCCGGGGGTGTGCGGCGCAGGGCCTCCGGTTTGAGGGTCAATTGAATGGCCTCCTCCGGGCAGGCCGCCACGCACAGACCGCACCCTATACACCGGTCCGTGTCGATCCCGGCCAGATCATCCTCATCCATTTTTATGGCTTCCATCTGGCACCTTTCGAGACACGTCTCACACCCGCTGCACACGTCTTGGTCCACCTCGGCGAAATAGTTTGAAAAGACCCTTTCCGCGGGTTTGGGGTTTCTTTTGAGGGATGTCAAAACCCCGCAGCAGTCACCACAGCAGTTACACATGCCTCCCGGATTCTGGGCCGTTGCCGGCTGGGTCACCAGACCGGCCTCCTGGGCCTCGGTCAGTATGCTTATGGCCTCATCCGTCCCCACCTCACGACCCATATCCCGGTCCACATAGTACTGGGCCATGGACCCGAACATGAAACAGGCCTCGAGCGGCTTGTCGCAGCCCTGGTCCACCAGCCTCTTCTGTTTTCTGCAGATGCAGTCGGTAACCACTATCTTGTCCGCCTTTCTGAGTATCTCGCTCGCGTCCTCGTACGCCACCACATTGTGCAGGACCTCTATGGTGCGTTGAACAGGGACCGTGCGCAGAAACGCGGGTGCCCCGGTGTTTATGGCGTTATGGAACCCCTCCTGCATGTATTTTTCCACCAGACCGGCCATGCGGGGTTTCAGATCGGCCACCTGAAACTCGAACAGACCGTGTACAAAAGGAATTGCCCCGTATTTGATTATATCCCCTTTCTTTACACGAAACACGAGCCCCTTTTTGTACATATGGCCCAGTTGCGCGGCAACTTCATCCGTGGGTCTGTCTATACGGCCCGCCACATCTTCCGGTGTCTCGAGTCTCTGCGTAAGATTCAGGAACATCCCGGCATCTTCTTCGGTGAAAAGCTCTTTCAGGATCTCAATTTCAATACCCGAATCGGTTGCCGGAAAACCCATCGAATACCCATCCAGTCGTTTCTGTAGTTTTCTGAAAATATCATCTGCCATTGTATCCTCCGTAAATATCCGGGTCCGGAAGGCCCGGCCTTGGTTATCCCCAGAGGGGATTTGCTTTGTTGGAGTTT
>DAOUXC010000245.1 GCA_030666795.1 Desulfobacteraceae bacterium | reverse complement strand
TGCGCCCGGATAGAATTTACGATGTGATCTTTCGTGAGGGACACTGCCGGAACTCCTTTGTATTGAGGGTTTCTTAGAGGATTTTTTGATTGTGCAATATATCTACGGACCCCGTCAAGCCCGTAGGTGTGGTTTCCGCAGGAAAACCCGAAATTTTTTCAAAGGTTTTCGAAAAACCGGCTCAAAGCTATGCCCTGGTTCCTGATAATAAAATGGTCCAGTTAGCAGTTTTTTCTCGTTCAGACGGCCGAAACCAGGATTATCTGCTCAATATTTGGGTGAAATCGAATTTATGCAGAAATTTTGAATAACGACCGGGGTCCCGCCACAAGTAAGACGGGCATGCCCCGCCATTATGGACCAAGGACGCTGCCTGTTGAGCTATTACAACCGGGATATAAATACATCAAAAATTGAAAAGAATACACAAAAAAAGAGAAATAGGGTATATTAAAACGGTTTTTTAAGTGTCTTCCAACAAGGGTGAGATTGTGTTCCGTGAGGTGTGTTGATGTTATGATAGCCCTGGCTATTGAAGTGGCTGTAAAAGCTCATCAAAATCAGGTTCGAAAAGGAACGGATATCCCTTACGTCATTCATCCTCTGGCCGTGGGTATCATTCTTGCTAAAGCAGGCTGTTCCGATGATGTCATTATTGCCGGTATTCTTCACGACACGGTCGAGGATACCTCCGTCACACTGGACGACCTTCAAAATATATTTGGCGAGAAAGTCTCTGCGATAGTGGAGGGGGCCTCCGAACCGGATAAATCATTGTCATGGGAGAAGCGTAAGAGACACACCCATGATTTCCTGAAGCGGGCGTCCCTGGACGTCAAGTTTGTGGCGCTGGCGGACAAACTCAACAACATAAGTGCCACTGCATCAGACTACCTGGAGACAGGCGAAGAACTCTGGAAGAGATTCAACCGGGGCAAAGAAGCTCAGAAATGGTATTATCAAGGTCTGGTGCAGGTCCTCCGTGACGATTCTGCTGATGAGGCATATCAAACCCTCCATGAACAGTTCGCGCACGAGGTCAGCGGGGTTTTTGGGAACGACAATTAAGTCTGGGATATGGGAACGCTTATCGAGAGAAAGTTTCCGGTCAACAAAACGGCGATTTTGAGGGCTTTGCTCGAACCCACAAATAGAGATGTCCTCTTTTAACGCAAGATATTGAGATCCATTGTCCGGGTTAAAAGTTAAGCGACAGTCATTTATTGTCCAGGACCGTCCTGACCTTTTTTGAAAGCTTGCTTAGATTGAATGGCTTTTGTATAAAAGCGTTACAACCGCGGTCTAAGATTGCCTGTGCGTGACCGTTAATGCTGTAGCCGCTCGCCAGCAGGACTTTTATGGACGGATTGATCACCTTTAGTTTATCATAGGTATCCCCACCGCTCATATTCGGCATAATCATGTCCAGGATAACCAGGTCAATATGATCTTGATTTTCCTCATAGATTTCCAATGCCTCTTTCCCGCTGCTGACACCCATGACTTTGTATCCCAATCTATTCAGCAACAACTTGGCCACATCAATGATCATTTTCTCATCGTCCACAAGGAGGATGGTCTCGCTCCCCTTCAGGGTTTCTTCGTCAGCCACGTTTTGTTCCTCTATCTCTTTTTCAGAACAGGGTAGATAGATGTTGAATGTCGTTCCCTCGCCTTTGTCACTATAAAGATTGATGAGACCGCCATGATTCGTGATGATCCCATACGCGGAAGCCAGACCAAGGCCTGTACCCCGCCCCATTTTTTTGGTCGTAAAGAAAGGGTCAAAAACCCTCTGTTGAGTCGCCTCATCCATACCGACCCCGGTATCTGTAACAGAAATTTTGACATATGCACCCGGTTCGACATTAAAGGATGTGGCCAAATCTTTATCGAGGCTTACATTCTCTGTTAAAAGATATAGATCTCCGCCACCAGGCATGGACTGCCAGGCATTGACATAAAGATTTAGCAGGACTTGCTCAATCTGGCCATGATCCACTTCTACTGTCCGGATATCTTCCTGGAATTTTGTATGGATTGTTATGTCTTTCCTGGTACGTCCGAACATATGAGAACTTTCATTGACAAGTTCGTTAAGGTCAGTCGGCTTGACCTCGTATTTTCCACCTCTGGCAAAGCCCAATAACTGCTTTGTAAGTTCCGCGCCGTTTTGGACGTACTGTTCGATGTTCTTCAGTTTTTCATGATGAGGATGGTCAAAATCAATTTCCAGAAGAATAAGAGCAGCGCTCCCTTCAATACCCATAAGCAGGTTGTTAAAGTCATGGGCAATCCCACCGGCCAGAGTGCCGACGGCCTCCATCCTTTGGGCTTGCTGGAACTGGGCTTCCAATCTGCGATGCTCGGTAATATCCTTAAAAAGACCCACCAGTCCCGTTACCTCTCCTTCTTTATCGATATTAGGGGCACCGCACGCGCTAAAAAGACGAGTAGATCCATCCTTATGAACCATAGTGATATCTGTATCTTTGATCGTTTCTCTTTTATCTATGACACCCTTAAAAATCCGGACATAATGCCCGGCTTCTTCCTGCCTGGTAAAATCAACAAAATATTTCCCCAAAACCTCTTCTCGTTCATATCCCAATATTGCTTTCCATGCCGGATTGACATAAGTGAATGATCCGTCAAGTGCTAAAGTGTAAATAATATCAGGAGCGTTCTCACCAAGAGCTTTAAAATTCTCTTCACTCTCCCGTAGCGCCTCTTCCGCCCGCCTGCGCACCTTGATCTCCTGTTTTAGTTTTTCATTTGCCAATATAAGCTCAGAGGCGCGATCCTCGACTAACTCCTCCAAATGATGACGGTGTTTTTCTAACTCTTCCTCAGCCCCCATCCGCTCAGCAATCTCTGATTGAAGTTTGCGTTGTTCATTTTCCATACCTGCCTGATATGTCTGGCGCGTGGATTCAACGACATAAGACATGACCGCCAGTAATCCATAGGCGATAAAAAATCTTATCTTAATTTCTGTTTCATATGGGAATGTGCCAATAATAGAACCATGATCAGTGAGGAAAAACAGGGCAAGAAAAAAAACTGTGACACTCCATAAGAGACCTTCTTTTTTGCCAAGAAGAAAAAACACTATGAGTGGGAAAAGAAGCACCCAGAGTATTTTAGATCCATGGGCCCCGCCTGTAATCATCGTGGAGAGAAAGTAAGATCCCAAAAGCAAGGCAACTATCCTGTGTACCGGAAGGGCTCTTTTGAGATAACGGAGAGAAAACAGGCAACCTGTCATTATCGCTGCCACCAGGAATAATGCCAGGCTTCGGGAAAAACTACCCCTGCTGAAGTGGAAAATGCCAAAAGAAATCAGAGTCGGGATACCCGCTAACGAGAAAAGAGTAAGGACTATTCTTTTACGCTTTTCTTCGAAGTTCTGGTCCGGTCCACTAAAAAGTGAACCGAATAGAGTGTGTGTTTTGCCGTATATTTTTTTTACAACCTTGTCCATTATCAGTTCTCCATTCCCCTAAAGAAAAAACCCCAGTAGGAAAAACCAGTTCATACCTAATGAGGTCTTAAGTTAAGCCTATGAATTTTAGTGTATTCGTTTGGTAGTCATAAGAACCAAGTGAAGTTCAAAATTGAAAGCCTGCCTTATTTTCGTACGTTATCGGCGTTCATTTTGTTTCCGATTCCTCAAGAAACATCAAAAATCCACAGGCTTTCTATTTTCCAAATAAACTGTTATTGAGAGCAATATAAGCTATAATATAAGCATGAAATCGACTGAAATCAAACCAAAACAAAAGAAAGACGGATATCCGAGCGTTTGGCGCACCCCAGACATACAATGAAATTTTTTTAGCCGATATCTTATTGATATAAAGAGATATTTGACACTATCTGTTCTTTGGCCGGGTTTTTAAATTATTGTAAAGTTAAAAGATTTAAGGCGCCTGGGTTTTTGAGATAATTTATCTGACATATACAACATCGCAAAGAAAAGAAATTAATGGAGGATGACATGGAGTTGAAAAATAAAAAAGTCGTGATTCCGGTTGAAGATATGTTCAACGACCTGGAATTCTGGTACCCCTTTTACAGATTGAAGGAGGCGGGGGCTGAGGTGGTGGTGGTGGGTTCGGGCCGTGCCGAAACATATACCGGCAAATCAGGAACAGAGACCAAGGTGGACGCGGGAGCCGGCCAGGTGGTCGCTTCGAATTTTGATGGAATCGTTATTCCCGGAGGATACGCCCCGGATCTTATGCGGCGGTATCCTGAAATGGTTGATCTGGTCAGAGATATCCATAAGGCGGGAAAGGTTGTCGCGGCCATTTGCCACGCGGGATGGATGCTTGCTTCCGCCGACATTGTAAAAGGCAGGACCCTGACATCCTTTTTTGCCATAAAAGATGATCTTGTACACGCCGGGGCAAACTGGATCGATCAGGAGGTTGTTATTGACGGCAACCTGATCACGAGAAGGAAACCTGATGACCGGCCCGCCTATATGAGGGCGGTTATAGAATCACTGAAATAGAGAAGGCTGACCTTGATTGACAAGACAACACAGAAGATTATTGTTTACCAGCAGAACAACTGCGGTCACAGCAAAATAAAAGGCATCGAAAGATACGCAAAAGGCCTGATCGATCTGGATATCATATCCATTGATGAACCCCTGCCCCCTGTTCTGGATGATACAGGGGAATATATATCATCCCGTTTCGACGCGGACCTTGTCCTGGATTTTCTGAAACATCCGGACCTGTCCCATGACCTTGCCGTGATATGTCGTAATAAAAAGATCCCAATTGTGGCCTCGGGAAAAAAAATTCGTGTCAAATGGGCGCACACACCACCCACCTGATGCGGGCTTTCCGGGCAGGTAGGCCTGGGAAAGTATGGAGAACTCTTCGGCTCTCCCGAGTTTGCCGCCGAGGAAAAGGACGGAATAATTTTTGCGGTTAATGTCCTGCGGGGCGCGCCATGCGGGGCAACCTGGGAGGCGGCCGAAAATGTGGTTGGTCTTCCCACGGAAGAGGCCCTGGTGAATATAGGGCTTCAGACACAATTTTTCTGTACCGCGGATCCGGCCGCCTGGGATCCCATGTACGGAAAAAGCCCGGTGCATTTCGCCGGTGAAACCCACAAGGCGGCCCTGAAAAAGGCCCTGAAATTATCAGTTTCTTAGCCCGGTTTTTAGGTCAGGATCATCTCCAAATTAGTTGATCGATGATCAGGATTCAAGGAGTCCAGGGGTCAAGGGTTTAATTCCCGAGGCTTGTCGGAGCCAAGCGTAGATCCCGCTTGCGGGGAGGTGTTACGATGCCTCTGTAGATACCCCGCTGCTCTTGGGCGGGGTAGTTCATTGTCCTTTGCTGAAAGCCGAAAGCTGATGAGCGCTCATTATGTGGCGAGTTCCACTTGAACGAGGCAACTATTGCATGCAAAAGCGCCGCCCGGCGATTTTTCGTCCCGTGTAAGTACATTGACGCAGCCGCCCCCATCCATCCCTTCCGAATCCGGGCTGAACCATGCCCCTGAATCCAGGCTCGCTACACCGGGCATGATCTTTTCGGTTATCCTGGCCGCCGTAATGAGACGGCCCCGGTCATTGAAGACCCTCACCCGGTCTCCATCATGGATTCCTCTTGTTTCCGCGTCCATGGGATTGAGCCATAGTCTGTCATCGGCAAGACGCTTCAGCAAAGGGATGTTGTCCAGTGTGGAATTAACTCGTGTCTTCGCGTGAGGACTCACAAGCTGTAGAGGGTATGTGTTGGAAAGTTCGTCCGCAGCCCCTTCCCACGGTTGAATGTACTTCGGGAGGGGGGGCAGCAAAGGGTCCTTTAGATGTGCCAACTTGTCGCTGTAGATCTCAATCTTGCCGGAGGGCGTAGGGAAGGGGTTATGTTCCGGATCTTCAATCTGTTTGCGGAAGGC
>DAOUXC010000274.1 GCA_030666795.1 Desulfobacteraceae bacterium | reverse complement strand
TGGACGGCGAAGCGAACGAAACGAAGAGAATATGCCGTCCCGCTGCCTATGGGATTGACACTATAAACTGAAAGCGGAATTTAAAACAGGAGAAAAAAGTGGCCCAGACGTTTGATCCGATAACTTTAGAGATTCTATGGCGCAGGTTGATTTCCACCGTGGATGAGGCAGACACCACGGTTGCCCGGACAGCATTTTCAAGCCTTTTGAGAGACGCCCACGACTACACCTGCATGTTCACGGACCGGAAAGGAAGAGAACTGGCACAGGGATCGTTTGCCACGCCCGGCCAGTCCGGTGCCATGGCCCTTGGGATAAAAAACCTGGTCAAAAAAATGCCTGCGGAAAGTTTCGGTCCGGGAGACATATATATCACAAACGATCCATGGGCCCTGGCCGGACACTTAAATGATGTTTGCGTTATAAGCCCCATTTTCTACAAGGACGAATTGACCGGATGGACGGCCTGCGTCTTTCATCATTCAGACATTGGCGGACGCGTATCATCGGATAACCACGATGTGTATGAGGACGGGCTGTTCATACCCTTGGTGAAACTGGAAGAGGGCGGGGTCCTTAACCAGGCGGTCATTGATATGATCAGATGGAACGTTCGTACGCCCGAGGAAGTGACAGGGGATATCCGCTCCCAGATAGCGGCCAATCATGTGTGTGCGGAAAAGATCTGCCAGATGCTGGACGAATATGAAATGGACGGTCTGGATGACCTGGCAGACGAGATTATCGGCCGTACAGAGAAGAGCATGAGGGAGGCTATCTCTAAGGTGCCGGACGGGATTTATAAGGCCGAAGGCATTGTGGAACAGATGGAGGGCAAGGATGATGTGGTCATAAAGGCAGCCGTTGAGGTGAAAGGAGATAGTATCACCGTCGACCTTGAGGGTTCTTCTCCCCAGGTGGACTGGGGGGGCAACGTGGTGTTTAATTTCACCTATGCCTATGTGTTTATGGCCATGAAGAGCATGTTCGATCCGGATATACCCAATAACGATGGATGTGCGGCACCCATTGCCATGAAGGCGCCTGAAGGCAGCGTGGTGAACTGCAGGTTCCCGGCTGCTGTTGCGGCGAGAATGCAGATAGGTCATTTTTTGACCGAAATCATTTACAGGGCAATGGCGGAATCCCTGCCGGACAGGGTTATAGCGGGAAGCGGGGGAACCCCGGCAACCATGAACGTTTTTTACGGTAAGCGGAATGACACGAACCCCTGGCATTCGGTTATTATAAGGGGGGGCGGCATGGGTGCCAGCGCCACAAATGACGGGTATTACGATTTCATATTCCCTGCCAACGGTGCCAATACGCCGGTTGAGATATTTGAGAGCGATACACCGCTTATAGTGGAGAAAAGAGAACTTATTCCCGATTCAGCAGGTCCCGGCAAGATGAAGGGGGGCCTGGGAAGAAGTGTCGTATTCAGGGTCCCTGATGATGAATATGCGCCCATTCCACCGGTGAACTTAGGCATTCAATCGGGAAGGTATCAATATCCCCCGGAGGGTTTGTTTGGGGGCAGGGACGGCGCAAAGGCCCGCTTTCTGATAAACGTGGAACCCGGAAATCCCTATGGCCTGAGCCAGGTAGGCCCCGGCGACGTGGTGACCATGGATGCGGCCGGCGGAGGAGGATTCGGGGATCCCTTAGAGCGTGAACCGGAACTCGTGGAAAACGATGTGGCCGACGGATACGTGAGCATCGAGCGCGCTAAAGAAGACTATGGCGTGGTGATCGATCCTGAAACCCTGAAATTTGATGCGAATGCAAGCGAGAAGTTGCGTGCCTCTTTGAAGAAATAGCCGGGAGGTTGTCCGGGAACCCATCAAATATGAAAGAAAAGGCGCCAGATGATTTGACGAGAAAAAGGCCAAAACATCTGCCTATCCGCGTTAATCAAGACATCAGCTTCGTGGACAGCCACCTCCATCTCGATCGCCTCTGGAAAGAGGCCAGGCCTTCCGTGGATTGGCTGGCCCGGGTCGGCTGCCTCCCTGTCTCATGGGCCTTTGCCCGGGATATCCGCAGTTCTTCAGATCTTAAACAATACCTCAAAAAGAAGTCCGGCCTTATCAGGGAAATTAGAAAGAATTGCCTTTCCTGCTTTTATCTTGTCGGGGTCCATCCCAGAAACATACCCCCGGATCTTGAGACAAGGGATGTGCGGGGTCTCGTACTCCCCTATCTGGACGATCCCCTTTGTCTGGGTATGGGTGAAATAGGTCTTGAGACCGGTTCAAACAGGGAGGAAGAGATTTTTAGGACCCAATTGGAGATGGCGGAGGAGGCGGCCCAAAGAGAAAAGGTGCTCGGAATTCATACGCCGAGAAAAAACAAGGAGAGGATCACCAGTCAGATCCTTTCTATACTGGAGGATTTTGAGCAATGGAAAGACAATATAGTAGTAGACCATTGTACGCCCAAAACCATCGGAGGTGTTCTTGCCTCGGGCCTCTGGGCCGGGGTGACGGTCAGCCCTCCCAAGAGCACCTTGGGGGAGGTCAAAAAGATTGTGCAAGCGCATGTCCCCTTAACCGGAAGAATCATGCTCAATACGGATTCCGGAAACCCCCTCTATGAGGACCTCTACCGAATAGTAACCTCCGGAGATCTTTCCCATTCCCTTAGAAAGGACCTTACCAGGGACAATGCCTGCCGGTTTTTCGGCATTGAGTTCCAGCCGTGACGCCCCCCCCGTCATATACATATGTAAGGATTCCGTGTTGAAAGAGGTCCATCCGGTCAATGAGCATGCATCAAAACACATTATTGCGGGATTGACGCGGTCTTTTAATGCTTGTGCTCCGGATAGTAAGATGACAGGGCCGCAATGCTCTCCTTTAGTGCTTTCGCGTATTTCATATCAGCATTCTGTTTTGCTTTCATGGCTGCGATAATGACAGAATGGTGCTTTATCAGTCTTTCGGTATAGTCTTTTTGACTTGGCTTGACCCGCTGCGTCAAAAAGTAGTCACTGATTGTGGAGATGATCTTCTGTGCATGTTTTTCCTTGTTCATGACCCAACGAATCAATTGATTTTGAGATTGAGCATCGGTCTTACCTGCCAACTCTGCAATCAACTTAGCTGATTTTTCCACGGTAGCGGCATCTTCAAGCATCGATTGAACCCGCGCGTGGTCATCATAAATGCCACATGGTATCTGGCAGTGAGCGCGCGCCGGTTGGGGTAGGATCAAAATGGATCCGACTACAGTCAGGGCAAGCGAAAACATCACTTTTCTAAAGCTTTTCATGATCAGTTCCTCCTTTGTTTTTATTTGTGAAAGTATCGGTCTTGCAGGCCAAAACTAAATCCCGAATCCGGAAAAATAACTCCCGTTGGTGTCGAGAAAACGCCTTGAATTTATATGATTTTCTTATGGGAGCGCAGCCTTTAACGTAACCAGGGCTCAGCATCCTGGGGAAAAAGGATTTCGCTACCGGTTAAGCCGGATAAACGCTCCTGCGCCACTGTTCAAAAAATTATCGGCCCAAACATTTCGAATATACAAAAAAATTGATAGAAATTCAAAAAAATGTTTTTGAAATCACTTCTTTTCTCATTAAAATCCAAATTTCCAACCGCACTGGTTTTTTGGATCAGGATCGATGCCATGCACCAGGTCAAGAGGGAATTCATGTGTGGTATGAAGGGAGTTTCGCGGACCTCATATGCTGGATGATCCTTGTAAAGGCACTGATTTGTCCGGTCCCCTCTGCCTGCTGCCAGGTTGTATAAGAAAAAGGGTTGATAAGTAAACAATATTGGTCTAATTTTGTCGCTCTGGGACGTCCTTTTGCGGAAAACCGCGGCAGAATCCTCGAAAATGTTTTTGCTATAGAGCTGTTCCGTAAACCAAAAACAAATACGGAAGGGAATAGATGAGACCAATGAAACGCCTGATATATCTTGATAACGCTGCCACATCTTTCCCAAAACCGCCTGAAGTGATCGAGGCCATGAATCACTTTATGACCGAGGTGGGGGCCAACCCTGGAAGGGCCGGACACGACAGGGCTCTGGAAGCGGACCGTATTGTAAGAAACACGAGGAAAAGCCTCGCAAGGCTCTTTAACATAGATGATCCCGAGCGTATTGTCTTTTCAATGAATGTTACCGAAGCACTAAACACCGTGATTCACGGTTTCCTCAAAGAAGGAGACCATGTGATCATTACATCAATGGAACACAACTCGGTTCTGAGGCCCCTGCGCTACCTGGAGGAGCAGGGTTTTATAACACTGTCCATAGCTCCCTGCGACGGCAGGGGTTTCCTGGGTGTGGACAATATCCCGTCATTAATCCGGAAGAATACCGCCATGATGGTCCTGAATCATGCGTCCAATGTCTGTGGTACGATTCAGGACGTGAGAGGGGTCAAACGGGCCCTCGGTGATATTCCCCTCCTGTTGGATGCGGCACAGACCGCGGGATGCTTTCCCATAGATGTAAAGACCGACGGCATAGACTTCCTGGCATTTACCGGGCACAAGGCGCTTTTGGGACCGCAGGGAACGGGCGGTCTGTATATCCGCGAGGGTCTGGACGTAAATCCTTTAGTAAGAGGTGGTACGGGGAGTATTTCAGAAAAAGAGGTGCAGCCTGACTTTCTGCCGGACAGGCTCGAAAGCGGGACCAGAAATAACGTGGGCATCGCGGGGCTCGGGGCAGGGGTGGACTTTATTCTGAATAAAGGGGTTCAGAGGATCAGGGATCATGAAAAAGACCTGACTGCTGCATTGATTTCAAGCCTCTATGACGTGGCCGGTCTTACTATCTATGGCCCTTTGAAGGCTGATGAACAGACCCCCACCATATCGATCACCTTTGACAGCCTGTTACCGCCCGGCGCTAAGTATGATTACGGAGGTTGCGGGGCGGTTAATCTTGAATTAATGGAAGAGGATATCTATCCCGCAGAGGCCGGTAAAATCCTGAACTCCGAATACGAGATTTTAGTCAGGACCGGGCTCCATTGCGCGCCCATCGCGCACAGGACTCTCAAGACCTTCCCCGAAGGAACCGTCAGGATAAGCATGGGATATTTCAATACGATTGAAGAAATGGAAATTACCGCAAAGGCAGTTCGAAGAATTGCCAAGAGGGATCACTCTTGAAACAATCGCATTTTTTTCCAGTGAAAATCTGGTCCTCTGGGCTAGGTCAGAGTTAGATGGCTCTGCCTTGGATTTTCGTGTCTAAAAGTAAAAATTCCAAGCACCAAATAACAAACAAATCTCAAATTCCAATATTCAATGACCAAAACCTTCC
>DAOUXC010000142.1 GCA_030666795.1 Desulfobacteraceae bacterium | reverse complement strand
AGAAATGGCCCTTTTTCACAATCTCAGCGTCAATCGGCGGGATTCGTTGTGCGACGTACTACAGTACGTCTCCGCCTAATCCCTTGATTTCCTTGATCTTGTAAAAAATTGCTCATTTCTGAATTGGACACTTGATAGGCCCCTTATTTCATTGATGGATGGGCACTAAGTAATAAAATATAGACTGCCAGCCGGTTTTCATGGCATGCACCGCTTGCACGGACTGTATCCTTCCCGGAAGGCCTCATAACGGGATTTGAAACGTATAACATTTTTGCGAAAAATCTTTTTGGCAAAGCCACAGCCAGGCCGATGAAACCGATAGGAACCTCGGTTGCCCAAATAGAATTTCTCATTCCCTTTGCAAGGCCTGCTCCAGATACCCAGCTTCTCTTTCATGGCCTTTTGCTGGGAATTGAGGAGAAGATCTCCATATTTGAGCCCCTGGTTATTGAGCAGTACATGGGCCATGCCTTTTCTTACCATAAGGGCGTTTACCATTTTTCCGTTTTCCAAGAACACGTAAGCCAGAAGCCTTCCATATCGGTCTTTCTTTTCCTTGTCAAACTCCAGGCTGACCCGTGCCCCTTTCATAAGTTCGATGTTGAAATTTCTCGCCGCATGGGCCATGAATTCACTCTTTCCGCCCTTATGATCTATCTCAGGGGTGTTGATTCCCAAGTATCTCACCTTTTTATTATTATCCAGGAGTATAGTATCTCCGTCGTAAACGAATTTAACCCTGTGGTACCCCGTTGCCGTTAATGAAAGACATACGGTTGCGAGGATAATGATGAAAATAATCTTCAGAGGTCTCATAACTACACTTTATCCTTAATTTTTCAGAATAGAGCTTGGAAAACTGTAATAAAAATCAAATAGCAAAGGTTAAGATCTTTTTATTTACTAATAACAGATTTGTTGTTGACTTTAAAGCTTTTAGGTATTAGAATTAAATTTAAATGGTTACCAGACATTCTTAAGAATGTCATGAAGTCCGTGAGATTTTTATTAAACAGTAAGGAGAGTATCATGCCCGAGATATTGACAACCAAAGAAGTCGCGAAGTATCTAAAATTACATGAAATCACTATATGTAAATATGCTGCTGAAGGAAAGATTCCCGCAATCCGGATCGGAAGAGTGTGGCGATTCGACAAGGAAGCGATTGACCGGTGGATCAGTGGGGGACAAAAGAAATAGTAAATGAGCGCCGATAACACAAAAACTGATGCTAATCTTGATTTGAGCGACAGGACAGCTGCCTTATTGATGGTTAACAAAGATGAGAGGAAGTTGATCAGGGAACTCCTTGTCATGACCCTGAACTCCGAGAACGGAAAAGGACAAATTCGCAAAAAACTCGGCGCTCAATATGTCGAATTAGGCGAAAATCTCCTAAAGGCCCTGGGAAGTCCCTGACAGTCATCCCCCTGATATTGTCCGGATCCTGATACCTAAGGAATTACCCGGTAAAATACAGCCCAGGACCTATGCGGATTTACTAATAGATCAGATATGGCCTTCTCCAAAGGACAAAGGATGTAAGGTCCGCTTGCCATTTTTCTTTTATGATGGAAAGCGGAGTACCGGCCTTCAAGTCATGCCGGAGTGATGGATCGCCCATTATCATGTCAATGGGCTTTTTTTTGTACTCATATTCATAAGGGGGTTGTTTCCATTCAAAGTCATCCTGGTGGATATCCATCACAGCCGACAAAAGAGCGATTGAGGTGAAATAAGGCCGGTAAGCATGGGGATCGAGGACGTGTATCATGAATCCGCGGCAAAGCCGGTCTTCCCATTTATGAAAAGTGGGTCGAAAGAGATATTCCTGTAAATAACATCCCCCCATGAATTCAGGCGCTAAAGCCTGCTTAACGGTTTTTGTGTCCAGAAAGGGCGCTCCAAAGATCTCAAAAGGCCGGCATGTCCCCCTTCCTTCAGAAAGGTTTGTCCCTTCCCAGACCACCTGCCCCGGATACACAAATGCAGTCTCCGGAAAGGGCATATTGGGAGACGGCATGGTCCACCTCAGACCGGTTTCATGCCATAACATCTCCCTGCGCCACCCTTCCATTGACATGATTTCCAGATCACAATCCAGTCCAAACACATTGTTAAAAATCAGTGCCATCTCCCCCATTGTCAACCCGTGACGCATGGGCAGACTATAAGGCCCGACAAAGGAATAGAATTCCGGCCGCAGCAGATTACCTTCCACGACCTCTCCCCCCAAGGGATTCGGCCGGTCAAGGACAAGGACCTTTTTGCCCTGTTCCGCCGCGGCCTTGAGGCAGTTCAACATGGTGGAGGCAAAGGTATAGACCCTTGTGCCCACGTCCTGCAGGTCGATGATGAGCATATCTATCATTTCAAACATGTCGGGAAGTGGCACTCTTGTATCCGAATAGAGGCTGAGAATCGGTATTTTCAGGTTCTTATCGCGCGAATGGGCGGTCTCGACCATATTATCCTGATCTTCGCCGCCATAGCCATGCTGGGGTCCGAAAAGGGCCTTCAACCGTCCCGGAAGAAAACGGTCAATGACTTCCCCCGCCGTATTCAATCTGCCGTCCAGAGATGCCTGGTTGGCAAGAAGGCCGAGTCTATACCCTGTAAGCCTTTTCCATTCACCCTCTCGAATGCGGTCAAGCCCTGTAAGAACTGGTTTCTTCATTAGCTGTATTATCCCTTTTTAAAAGTTTTTCTTTTATAATTCATTCTGTTGAATCTTAGGAGATTCGTAGCCTTTTTTCAAGGCTGAAGGATTTTTGAGAAAAGTCCGCGGCAAAGAGCCACTCATCAGCCTCTATCTTTATATTTGACTTGAAAAACCGGGTCCTCAGAGTGCACAATAGTTATCATCGTACAAAGAAAGAACACGGAGGCGATGTGAAACAACGAATTTACCTGATTTTTCTTCTTGCAGCCTGCTTCATCCTTTTTGCGACATGCCTTCATGCAGGGGATCTTCATATCATTAAAGAAAAGCATGTCACTGTTGCTTTTGATCCATCACTGAGATCTGCCGCTCAAGATGTGGCAGATATGTTCCCGCATCTCAAGGCGAATCTTGAGCGAGAAATTGGGTGGGACCTGAATCTAATGCCTTCCGTGCTCCTTATAAAGGACAGGAAGCTGTTTCAACGCATGGCGGAAAGCCCTCTAACCGTGGCCTTTGCCGTCCCGGCAAGGAACCTGGTCGTGATTGACTACACGAGGATGCTCGTTCGTCCTTTCAGCCTTGAAATCACCCTGAAACACGAACTGTGTCATCTCTTGCTTCATCATCATATCAGGGGGCATGATTTCCCGAGATGGCTTGATGAGGGGGTCTGACAATGGGTAAGCGATGGTATCGGGGATATCATTATGGACCAGAAGCGGTCGCTTCTGAACAGGGCCGCACTCAGGGGCAGATTTATTCCTCTCGAATCATTAAAAAATGGTTTTCCTCGCAGTGATGAGGGCATGATATTAGCCTATGAGGAGAGCAAGAGTTTTGTGGCACATATCACCTCTAAATACGGTAAAGAGGGAATCCTGAGTGTCCTTGAAGGCATGAAAAATGCTGAAGCCGCGGATGCTGCCGTTTTAAAGGCCCTTTCAGTGCCGTTGAGGACCCTTGAAAAAGAATGGCATGAGTCCCTCAGCCGAAAAATGACATGGTTAACATATCTCAGCTATCATCTCTATGATATCCTTTTCGGGCTTATGGGCCTGATTGCAATGGTCGCCTTTGTCAAGATAATCTTGAGGAAAAGGGCTTACATGGAGGAAGAGATGGAGGATGGTCCGTGAACGGTTAGTAATTTTCTTGCCCCTCAGTATGGTTTCTCCTATAATCCGCATCTTTAAAGACTTGGATGCATACTCGGTCATGTCGGCTTTCGGCAGTGACATGCTCCGGGCTAGCCCACGTATTAAAAGTGATCATCCGGTTAATGAATACGCCTCAAGAAAACACATATTACGGGGAGCATTTAATAGTTTGCATTTGAATAGGTTACTCGCAAAAAAATCCCCCTCAATCCCCCTTTAATAAAGGGGGAGGTTATAGTTTCCCCCCTTTTTTAAAGGGGGGCCAGGGGGGATTTTTGATTGCAAACAATATGATGCTCTGAGTAATAATTCAGAAAGGAATCAACAAATGGAATTTCCGTATTTATTTTCGCCCATTAAGATAAATACAATGGAACTCAAGAACCGGATCGTTATGACGGCCATGCATCTGGGATATACTCCGAAGGGAGAGGTCACGGACTGCCTGATCGATTTTTATACCACGAGGGCCAGGGGCGGTGTGGGCCTTATCATTGCGGGTGGTTGCTCCATAGATGAATATGGCAGTATGTCCAGCATGATAGGCATCCATGATGACCGGTATGTTCCGGGGCTCAAAAGGCTGACCAAGGCGGTTCAGGCGGGAGGCTCAAAGATCGTGGCACAGCTCTACCAGGCCGGGCGTTATACCCATTCAGCCATGATAGGAGGTCGAAAACCTTTTTCCTCCTCTGCCGTGCGGTCCAAATTAACGGGTGAAACACCGAGGGCCCTTGAATTAGAGGAAATCCCGGGGATCCAGGATAAGTTTAAAGAGGCGGCCTTGCGGGCCAGGGAAGCCGGGTTTGACGCGGTGGAGATATTGGCCAGCGCGGGATATCTCGTCAGCCAGTTCCTCTCACCCATCACGAACCTGCGTGAGGATAAATACGGCGGCTCTTTGGAGAACCGAATGCGTTTCGGAATTGAAGTGGCCGAAAAGGTAAGATCTGCCGTGGGCAAGGATTACCCGATTCTCGTGAGACTGGCAGGAAATGATTTTATGGTAGGAGGAAATACGAATCAAGAGGCAAAAGTATTCGCCCTGGAGCTTGAAAAGGCGGGGGTGGACCTCTTTAACATCACGGGCGGATGGCACGAGACTCGCATCCCCCAGTTGACCATGTCCGTTCCCCACCGGGCATATGTTTACTTAGCTCAAGGCATCAAATCAGCGGTTTCCACCCCGGTTCTTGCCAGCAACCGGATCAACGATCCTCACACCGGGGAGGAGATCCTACGAAATGGAGAGGCCGATCTGGTGACCATGGCAAGGGCACTGATTGCGGACCCCTATCTTCCCAATAAGGCTAAAGAGGGGAAGAGCGATCTTATATATCACTGTATTGCCTGTAACCAGGGCTGCTTTGACAATGTCTTTCAGATGAAGCCTGTTACGTGCATGGTCAACCCGAGGGCCGGAAAAGAAGGGGAGCTGAAGCTCGGGCCTGCGCCGGAACCAAAAAAGGTCCTGGTCATAGGAGGGGGTCCTGCCGGCATGAAGGCCGCGTGTACGGCGGCCGGAAGGGGTCATAAGGTTACACTGATAGAAAAGGATGATACATTGGGCGGGCAGTTGCTCCTTAACCGCCGGATACCGGGAAGGGAAGAGATGGTCACGGCGGCAATTGACCTGATTAATAATCTTAAGGCACTGAGTGTGGAGGTCTTGCTCAATAAAGAGGCGGATATAACATTTTTAAAGGACATGTCACCTGATGCAGTTGTGGTGGCTGCCGGGGCAAGGCCTGTCCTGCCTGATATACCAGGGATTGACGGTAAAAACGTTGTCCATGCATGGGATGTTTTGGCAGGGCGTGTCGGTGTCGGAAAAAAGGTTCTCATCCTGGGTGGAAATGCCGTTGGTCTTGAGACGGCCCTGTATCTTGCCGTCCAGGGAACCCTGTCGCCCAATGTCCTCCACTTTCTCATGACCAACAGGGCGGAGTCTATAGAGACCCTGACGGAACTGTTGAACAAGGGGAATAAGGATGTCACGGTTGTGGAGATGATTGATAAGGCAGGAAAAGACGTGGGGTATACCACCCGCTGGACCGTTATGGCTGAACTGAAGCGTCTCGGCGTTACAATCATGACTAAGACAAAGGCCGTGGGGATCCGGTCTGACGGCATGGAGATTGAAAGGGGAAATCGTGCGGATTTTCTGCCCGCTGATTCCATTGTTATCGCTGCCGGTTCCTTACCGGAGAACGGTCTTGTGAACGAAATTGAAAGGCTTGTTCGCGAAGTCCATACAATCGGAGATGCCAAAGAACCCAGAAAGGCATTGGATGCCATCAGGGAAGGTTATTACGCGGGGTTACAGATTTAGTGGAAATTCACTTATGAAAATAGGAGTCATTTCCGACACCCATCTTGACGCGCCTACCCCTTTCCTTGAAAGGGTGGTTGACAAATATTTCAAGGATGTGGATTTGATTCTGCATGCGGGAGATATTTGCGCGGTAGAGGTACTCGATGTATTCAGGGGTAAGAAAATGTACGCGGTGGCCGGAAATAATGACGGGCCTGATATTGAAAGACGTTTCCCCACCAATGAGTTGATCAATGTAAAGGGTTTCAAAATCGGTCTGACCCATGGATTTGGATTTCCCATTGGTGTGGAGAAAAGGGTGGCAACTTTATTTGAAGATATTGATTGCCTTGTCTTCGGCCACAGCCACTGGCCGGTTAACCACCGCAGAGAGGGTATCCTTTTTTTCAATCCCGGCACTTTCCAAGGCTGGATTTTTTTCCTGTGCCGGCGAAGTATCGGACTTTTAACCATTGGTCAGGATATCAGAGGAGAAATTGTCTGGCTTTAGGGCCGTAAAAAGGCTTGCAGTCGGGCCGGAAACTTTGAAGGTTTAGTAAAAAGGCGCAAAGCCACTTTTTAGAGGTTCCTAATACTTGACACGTCCCGGAGTAGCTCGAATGAAAAAGTCAGAAACACATAAAAGTTGTGAGGTGAGGCTGACTGTCCCGTTTCATGACTTGGATCCCATGCATATTGTCTGGCATGGTAATTATTTGAAATATTTTGACGTGGCAAGGTTCGCCCTTTTTGATAGCTGCGGAATTGATCTCTATGAATATTCAAAAAAGACAAACATCCTTTTTCCGGTAATTAAAACTTCTACAAAGCATATCATCGCCCTGCGGGATCGAGACGAATTGATATGCAAAGCAACCGTTATTGAGGCAAGGATCAAGATTGTGCTGGACTTCGAGATAAAGCGGATTGGAAACAGCGAGATATATGCCAGAGGAAAAAGCGACCAGGTGGCAGTAAGGTTTCCGGAAATGGAAATGATGCTTGAAATACCTGATGATATTCGCACGGCACTGGGATTTTAGGAATGGATAGAGATATTCAAAAGGGTCTTATCCTGGGAGTAGAGCGCATAGCCGCGTGGTCTGATCTCCTTGATGAAATAAATGTATTTCCTGTGGCTGACGGAGATACGGGCCGCAATCTGATAACAAGTCTTGTCCCCCTGAGACATCCTGACAAAGACAGGCAAAACACGATTCGCAGGCTCCTTTTTTCGGCCCGTGGGAACTCGGGGAACATCGCTGCCCGATTTTTGTCGGGGTTACTGACCGCGGATTCGGTGGATATCCTTCCTCAGGCTGCCGGGCTGGGAAGAGACAGGGCCTGGAAGGCGATTAATGACCCGGTACAGGGTACAATGCTCAATGTTTTTGATGCGCTTGTTGAGATTATACAACAATATGATTTCAAAGTGCCGAATCAGGATATCTCGAATGTGATTAACCACCTGGAAAAGGCGGTGCGGTCCACTCCCGACTTTCTTCCCAGGCTTAAAGATGCGGGCGTGGTAGACTCGGGGGCACTCGGGATGTTCATCTTTCTCGAGGGATTTCTCAGGAGCTTAGCCGGCAAAGCTGATCAGTTTAAACCGGTCACATCCGTATTCAAGGGTCTGCTTCACGTCTCTCCCTCATTTCGCGAGCACCAGGAAGAAGGCTACTGTATAGATCTTGTCGTACGTTCCGATGACAAATCTTCGGAGGAAATTCAAAAGCTTTCACAATATGGAAAAGAAGTGGTGGTCATTCCTCATCAGGACATTGTCAAGGTACACCTTCATGCCGGTGACAGAGATGAAACAAAAAAGGGGATCGAGTCCATTTGTGATGTTGTTCAATGGACAGATGATGACCTCGGTAAACAGATAAGCCGTTTCAGAAGAAGCAATGTCCATCGCTGCATCCATTTAATGACGGATGCCGCCGGGTCTATAACACGCAAGGACGCGCGTGAATGGGGAATTACATTACTTGACAGCTATATTACGGAGGGAGACAAATGCCTGCCCGAAACCCTTTTTCCACCGGATGAGCTTTATAAGGCCATGCGGAAGGGCTTGAAGGTATCTACTTCTCAGGCCTCGATATTCGAGCGTCACCAGCACTATCAAAGCGTTTTGAATCAGTATGATCGTATTCTGTATCTCTGTGTAGGGTCTGTATTCACCGGGAATTATAATGTCGCCATGGAGTGGAAGGAGAAAAACGACCCCTCTGACCGTCTGACCGTAATAGATACAACCGCCGCATCAGGCCGCCTGGGAACCATTGTTATGGCTGTGGAGAGATTTTCGTCCAGGACGGACGACCCGGATTCCGTTGTTGAATTTGCAGAGATGGCTGTTGATAAGTGTGAAGAATATGT
>DAOUXC010000122.1 GCA_030666795.1 Desulfobacteraceae bacterium | reverse complement strand
GTGAACTAAAGTTTGAAGTGAGCTAAAGTTAAGGAATTCTGTCAATTATATAAAATCAGTGGAGCAAAGCGACTCCATAACTTTATGAACTTTAGATCACTTTAGACACTTTTAACTTGTATGTCTGATGGATTTCAATGGATTATAACCTTTTAACCTTGACCCCTGATCCTTGAACCGCTAACTTTAGATTACATTAGCCCCGCGGCTGCCGCCTTTTGTTGTTCAGAAAAAGCCAAAAGCGGATTCGGCCCTAATGATCTTATCTTTTCCGTGAAATCCGTAACTACCTGAACGAATCTTTGGGCCTCGGCCGAAGAGATCCATGCCAGGTGCAAGCGCTCTTCAAGACCCAAAAGGCCAAGCAGCTCCTGCAAAAATGTCATCCTTTTCACAGTCATGTAATTACCATACAGGTAATGGCAGTCGCCAACATGTCACCCCCCGACCAGAACGCCGTCGGCACCATCCTGAAGCGCCCTCAATATATGATGCGGGGATACAGTGGCTGAGCACATAACACGCAAAGGCCTGATATTGGGGGGGTACTTCAACCTGCTGACACCGGCCAAATCTGCCGCCCCATATGTACACCAGTTACACATAAAAGCGATGATCTTCGGTTCAAATGTTTCTGCTTCCACTTTATCTCTCCTTAATAAAATCGCTTCGCGATTCTATTTTAACGTTGAAATTCCTAAGCCAACGCACTCTTGATCTGGGCATAAAGCTGTTCGTTATTAAATCCCATAAGAATCGGGGCCTCTGAGGGACACGCCGCTGCGCAGGCACCGCAGCCCTTGCACAATGCCTGGTTTACCACTGCCACAGACTTTTCATCATCAAAGCTGATCGCCCCATAAGGGCACACATTGAGGCATCCGAGGCATCCGGAGCACAACTCGGGTATAATTTCGGAGACCACGCCACCCACCTTGATGTTTTCCAGGGTAAGGAATGTAAGCGCACGGGATGCAGCGGCCTTTGCCTGTGCAATACTCTCGTCAATCGGTTTTGGATAATGGGCCATTCCGCAGAGAAAGACACCGTCATTGGGGAAATCTACCGGCCTCAGCTTCTGGTGGGCCTCCAGCAGCCATCCATCCGTATCCATGGGAACCTTGAAAAACTGGGTCAGCGCGCTATCCTTGTGAGAAACAATGGCAGTTGCCAGGCAAAGGATATCCGCCTTGACCGCTAACCTGCGGTCAAGGATCGGGTCCCTGAATTCAACCCGCACCCGGTCGTCGTCCTCAGTGACCACGGGCTTCTCATCTAAGGAATAACGGACAAAAAGGACCCCCTCCGCCCTCGCCTCTCTGTATAAATCTTCCCTCTCGCCATAGGTCCTCATGTCCCTGTAAAGGATAGTGACGTTAACATCGGGGTTCTTTCGTTTAAGTTCGAGCGCGCTTTCCACTGAATGGGTACAACATACCTTTGAACAGTAAGGCCGGTTTTCATCTCTCGAACCAACGCATTGTATAAAGACCACATCCCCGGCCTTTTCCACCCGGGGATCATTTTTCCGGAATAGCTCGTCCATTTCCAGGTGTGTCAACACAGCCCCGTGCTGGCCGTACAGGTACTCATCCGGTTTGTATTCCTTTGCACCGGTGGCAAGGATTGCCACGCCGTGCTCTATTGTCTCGCTTGACGATCCGTTGCTCACCTCTGTCTTGAAGTTGCCCACAAATCCGTCCACGCTGGTAATCGCGGAATTCACGTGCACGGTAATGCGAGCTTCGGATTCCACCTCCTTCACCAGTTCTTCCACAAAGGAAGAAACTTCTTCACCTTTGTAGGCCTTGAAAACCATCTTTCCGTTTCCGCCAAGGGAATCCGATTTTTCAATAAGGTGGACGGGATAGCCCTGGTGGGCCAATGACAGGGCCGCGGTTATTCCCGCGATACCGCCGCCTATAACGAGACCTGAATGTGTTACTCCCAGGTCCGTCTCGTTCAACTGACTTGTGAGCCCGGCCTTGGCCACGGACATGCGCACGAGATCCTTTGCCTTTTGGGTGGCCGCATCCGGGTCGTCCGAATGGACCCATGAGTCGTGGTTCCTGATATTGGCCATCTCGAAGAGGTATTTGTTCAAACCCGCGTTGATCAAAGTCTCCTGAAAAAGTTCCTCATGGGTCCTGGGCGTGCAGGCGGCCACGACAACCCGGTTCAGATTCTGTTCCTTGATGACCTCCGTCATCTTATCCTGGGTATCCTGGGAACAGGTAAACAGGTTTTCCTCGACATAGACCACATTAGGCAGTGTCCCGGCATACTCCGCCACCTCCGGGACCCTTACCACACCCCCGATGTTGATGCCGCAATTGCACACAAAGACCCCGATTCTCGGATCATCCCGTGATACATCCTTTTCAGGTGGTATTTCGAGTTCCCTGGTTTGTGTATTGCGCGCAGGAGCCAGTCTCTCGGTTGCGGCACAGGCAGCCGCACTCGCTTCCATGACAGTCAGGGGAATATCTTTTGGGCCGGTAAACGCGCCACAGGCATAGATTCCCGGAACAGAGGTGGCAACCGGATGAAAACTGTCCGTCTGGGTGAAGTTGTATTTATCCAGCTCAATGCCAAGGCGCTCTGAAAGGGCCACAACATTTTCATCCGTCTCGAGACCAGTGGAAAGAACGAACATATCAAAGATCTCTTCTTTCAGCACGCCGTCATCCTCGGTATATGTAACCGAAACATCATCCGTACCCGGTACCGGTTCAACCGTATGTATTCGGGACCGGACAAACTTTACCCCGTCCTTTTTGGCATTTTCATAATAACGGTCAAAGTCCTTTCCATGGGTCCGCATATCCATATAGAACACGGAGCAGTCCAGGGGAACATTGCTGTGCTCAGTGGCAATGACCGTTTGCTTGATAGCGTACATGCAGCATACGGAAGAGCAATAACCATTGTCGCAACGGTTGACATCCCTTGAGCCCACGCATTGGAGCCAGCCGATCTTCTTCGGTTCTTTCTCATCCGAAGGCCTTGCCAGATGACCCATAAATGGACCTGTTGCAGACAGGATACGTTCAAACTCCAGGGAGGTCACTACATTGGGCATGGAGGAGTATGAATAGGAATCATATCGGCCCGGATCAAAGGACTTGAATCCGGGGGCAAGGATTACAGATCCCACGTTCAGTGTTATTTCTTTTTCCTGATCATCAAAATTTATGGCCCCGGCCTCGCAGAATTTCTCGCAGGCCCTGCATTTTCCCTTTTTAAAATAGATACAGTTTTCCTGATCAATAGAATATTTAAGGGGAACAGTCTGTGAATAAGGCACATAAATGGCCTTGCGCTTTATCAGGCCCTCATTATAGATATCATCCACTTTTTTCGGGCATTTCTCAGCACACGTCCCGCAGGCAATGCATTTGTCCATATCCACAAAACGCGGGTGCTGGACAACGTTCACGGTAAAATTGCCTTCTGTTCCCGAAATATCTTTCACTTCGCTCAGCGTGAGTAAATCGATGTTGATATGCCGGCCGACCTCGACCAGTTTAGGGGCAAGAATTCACATGGAGCAATCATTGGTGGGGAAGGTCTTGTCCAACTGGGCCATGACCCCGCCGATACCAGGTGATTTTTCCAACATATGGACGTAAAAACCTGAGTTTGCCATATCCAGGGCCGCCTGCATCCCGCCAATGCCTCCTCCAACCACCATCACGGAGCCCTGAACGTCTTTGCCTTTTTCTGCTTTCATTTTTGACTCCTCATCAATTACATAAAGATTGTTTTCACTTACTTTATGTTTTAGCCCGATGTTGTATCAAAATTCATACGGGCAGATGAAATATGATTCCATACAACTACCAACGCGACAATTTATATTTTAAGCTCCATCCAGCGATCAGCAATCAGCCAAAACCTTGTTTTTAATACCCTTTGCTGAAAGCCGAAAGCCGATGGCTGATAGCGCGAATCCAAAAACGTCAGTTTATGGATGAGCACTAATTTAGGACATCATCAACTATAAATTAGCCATGTAAAATAAATTTGACGACTTTACATCGAAAAATATATAATGATACAAGAACTATTTAATTTTTTCGATATTGTGGTTAATAAAAATAAATGTGAAAAAAGTCACAGAATCGATTTATATTAAAAATGGCGTTTTTTTGTCAAGAGGTATCTCGGACCTGGAACATAATTTTATGCAGGAAATGAATCTGAGAAGGCCGCCGTTACAAAAGAGTCTCTCTTTTAGGGCGGTACAAGGCCTAATTTCGGGGCTAATCTGTTGTTCAATGAAAAGATGAAGTTTTCTGAAATATTGGGGGGGGTTAGGGCTTACGCAAAAATGCTAAGTTATTTTTGCTAAGCCCTTAAGGCGGGTAAATAGTAACGGCAGCATAGTCGATATTGGGTTCCGAAGATCTCAATAAAATAGGCGGCCATCATTTTCAATGATCAATAAGTTTCCCTCTCCAACCTCTTGTAAATAAATTTCAGTTGCTTTTGATTCAATTCTCCCACATTTTCATTGATCCATTTTAAATCACCCGAAGCGATAGCTGCTTTGGCATCACTTATCAACTGGGTTTTGTCTAACGCTTCAGAGCCTAATTTCATTAAATCGTCCCAAAAATTTTGGTCGTCGGCGGCACGACTCAATACGCCCAGAACTTCTCGTTTTTGAATTATTGAGAAAAGATGGAAAGGGCCGGCCTCATGTTGTTTAAGTGCTTCATTGATAGCTGTCTTGATCTGATCATCGGTAAATGGTTTAGGTAAAAAGTCATGTGCTCCCAATGTCATGGCTTCCTCTGCTATTGGTTGAGTACCGACACCCGTGATTACAATGACTTCCATTTCCGGTTTCTTTTCTTTAATTTGTTTTATGACTTCCATACCATTAATACCTGGTAATTTTAAGTCCGCTATAATCAAATCAAATCCTTTTTGCTCGAAAAGTTCAAGAGCGGCCTCACCTGTTTCAGCAACGTCAACATCATAACCTGCTTCCGATAAAATCATATCTAATGCCGCCGAAATGCTGGCGTCGTCTTCCATTACTAATATATGTGTTTCTTTCATAATATTTCTCCTCCGAAACGGATGATTCTTCTAAAAAACACCAAAAGTCTGGTACCCAATTATCAGAGGTAAAGTTGATTGTCAACGCTGAATTTTGTTGATAGTCGGGTGCGGTTTTTAATGCTTTCACATCCGCAACAGGGGTTTAATCCTGCAAAAACGTCCGTGAGGCCCCCGGGTCATTTTTGCTTCGCATGAACATGTGAGCGACTCTCATAAGATTCTTCGATTGCCTGCAACAGTTCATCTTCGGTAAAAGGTTTGGCCAGATAATTATCAGCCCCTTGCCTCATGGCCTGAACTGCATTTGATATGCTGGAGTATCCGGTCATGACAATTGTACACAGCCCTGGTTTTTCTTCCTGGACGACCTTCAGGATATCCATGCCGTCGATGTCGGGCAGCTTCATGTCCAGCAGAAGGATGTCATAGGACCCCTCACGAATGGCTTCTAATCCGGCCTTTCCGTTGTTCCTCAAGGTTACCGTGTGCCCCTGTTCCGACAGAACTAAGTCGCAGGCGTCACAAATGACACTTTCATCGTCAATAACCAGTACTCTGAGTAATTCCATCATGCGCCCTCCTTTCCTTCGGGTTTTTCAGCCAGGATAGGAAATTCAATCATAAAACGAGTGCCTTTGCCCAGTTCACTGAAGACCCGGATATCGCCCTCATGATTCTTGATTATCCCGTAACTGACGGATAATCCGAGCCCGGTTCCGTTGGCGCGGGTAGTGTAGAAAGGCTCGAATATTTTTTTGACGTTCTTTGCGGAAATGCCGCGGCCGTTGTCAGTAATCTCGACCGTGATTTTGTTCTGCAGCGGATCCACGGTGCTACAAACGCTGACCCGGCCGTGTTCTTCGACGGCGTGCAGGGCATTGAGCAAAAGATTGACAAATACCTGCACAATCTGATTTTCATCCAAAGACGTCTTCACCATGTCTTGAGCCAGCTCTTTCTCAACGGTAACACGCCGCACGTAAAACTCATTTTCCACAATGCCCAGGGCGGTTTCAATAATATCGTTGGTATCGGCCGGGACCTTTTGAGGCTTCTCATCCCGCGCGAATTCGAGCAGCCCCTGGATGATAGTTTTACAACGCTGGGTTTCCCTGATGATAATTTTCAAGCCTTTTTCGAGAGGATCGCCCTCCGGAACTTTTTTGCTCATGTTGGAACTGAAAAGCAGGATACCGCCCAGGGGATTGTTGATTTCATGAGCAATTCCGGCGGCCATACGTCCTAACGATGACAATTTTTCCATATGGGTTGCCATATGCGTGAAGTGCTCCTGCTGGTTTTCCATAAGTTGGACCCGTTTAATGACACAGGCACAGTGCGCGGCCACCGTGACCATAAAATCCAGTTCGTCTCTGGAAAACTCCCGTTGACTGCTCAGGTAGATGCGAATGATCCCAAACATCTGATCCTGGATGGCCAATGGTACGTCGAGCATCATGCGAATGCCTTCATCCCACTTCTGCTGGGGGTATTCAACACGGGGGGCATTCCAGATGTCCCTGATAATCTTAACTTTGTGCAGTTCGGATGTCTCAGATAGAATTTTTTCGGTGGAAACAGGACCTTTGGAAAGATAGTGCTCGCCCAATCCATAGGCCGCACGAACCTCGAACAGATTTGTTTCTTCGTTGAGAATCCTGAGCAGGGCGCCCTTGGCGTCCAGAACTTTGGCAGATTTCGTTACCACCACATTGAGGACCTCCTGGAGACTTCGGCTGCCGTGCATAGATCGAATGATATCTCGAAAGACGTTGAAATAATTTTCAAATTTAGTTGAACTGGTCATAACAATTCTCCCCTCTACACATGATGACGCGGTTCCCCGATCCATTGATGCCGACTGCCACTCACAGAAATAGGATATAGGCTTAATTAAAATATTTTGTCAATAATTTCATAAACACAGGGTTTTTGACAGGACTGATTGGGTGGGCATCTATGGTTTTGACGGAACTTTGAAAAATCAAGGAAAAAAACTTGACAAGATTAAATTGCAAGCATAAGTATACAAGTTTGTAAAAAAATTATAGAGTATCCTGCATCTGACATCCTCAGGAATGCGGGGGCTGATTCATTTGAAAACGTGCGGTAGGAAAACATGGCAAAAAAGACGAAAAAAGGCAGAATAACAATTGACAGGGAATTGTGCAAGGGCTGTTACCTGTGTGCCTCGGTATGCCCCAACCATCTGATTGTAGTCTCGGATAAACTGAATCAGAAAGGTTATTACCCGGCCGAGTTCACGGAAACAGACGAAAAAAAGGAAAATCATAAATGTACGGGCTGCGCCATATGCGCGACCATTTGCCCTGACATTGCAATAGAGGTTTATCGTGGGTGAAAAACAATTAATGAGGGGAAGTCATGTGATCGGAGAGGCCGCAGTGCGCGCCGGGTGCCGCTTTTACGCGGGCTATCCCATCACTCCGCAGAATGAGCTGACGGAATACACCGCAAGTGCCATGGCAAAACTGGAAGACGGCACTTTTATACAGGCGGAAAGCGAAATTGCTGCCATAAATATGGTTATTGGAGCATCCATGGCAGGTGCCAGGGCCATGACCAGTTCTTCCAGCCCGGGCATCAGCCTTAAGCAGGAAGGTATTTCCTACCTTGCCGCCCAGGAACTTCCGGCAGTGATCGTCAATACCATGCGGGGAGGACCCGGCTTGGGGAATATCGCGCCCGCACAGGGTGATTATTTCCAGGCAACCCGGGGAGGGGGTCACGGAGATTACCGTACCATAGTACTGGCACCGGCCTCGGGCCAGGAATTGGCAGACCTGACCCGAAAGGCATTCGATTACTCTGATAAATACCGGACACCGGTCATGATCTTAGGTGACGGCATGATGGGTCAGATGATGGAGCCTGTTGAATTTCCCGAACCCGTTGATCTAAGCAAACTGCCGCCTAAACCCTGGGTCCTTGACGGGGCCGTCGGGAGGCCGAGCAGGCTTATCAGATCTCTCCTGTTGGACACTTCCGTGGAAGAAGACCACAACTGGAAGCTCGCGAGAAAATACGAGACCATCGCACGGGAGATCGTCGGGGGCGAATCTTATATGACAGAGGATGCCCGTCTCGTGATCATTGCCTACGGGACTGCGGCCAGAATCGCCAAAGGGGCGGTCAAAAGGGTCCGGGAAATCGGGCTCAAGGTAGGGCTTTTCCGCCCGTACACGCTTTTCCCTTACCCGAACCGAATGATAGTGGAAATGAGCAGGTTTGTGAAAGACTTCCTTGTTTTTGAGATGAGCACCGGTCAAATGATAGAGGATGTCAAATTGGCCCTTGAGGGCAGGAGCAACGTGCACTTTTACGGGCGTCCGGGAGGGATTGTCTCCACACCCGATGAAATCAGCAAAGAGATTAACAGTCTTTACCACCGCCGACATTTGGAAGAGGAATAAAAATGGAAAAAAAGGTTTTCCAGAAACCAAAATATCTTAAAGACGCAATTTTTCATTACTGCCCCGGCTGTGGTCACAGTATTATCCATCGCCTGGTAGCCGAGGTATTTGAAGAACTTGATATCGGTGATAAGGCCATCGGGGTACCGCCCGCCGGTTGCGCGGTCCTGGCCTATAACTATTTTGACGTGGACATGGGAGAGGCCGCTCACGGAAGAGGTGCCGCAGTTGCCACCGGGATAAAACGGACACTTCCGGACAGGATTGTATTTACATATCAGGGGGACGGAGACATCGCGGCCATAGGCACGGCAGAGACCATTCATGCCGCCAACAGGGGTGAAAATGTTACGGTCATCTTCGTTAATAATGGTGTCTACGGCATGACAGGTGGCCAGATGGCCCCCACCACACTTCCCGGTCAAAACTCCACCACCACCCCCGGGGGCAGGGATACTCACAGGGACGGGCCGCCCATTGACCTGAGTCAGATGCTGGCCATTACAAAGGGCAGCGCTTATATCGAGCGGACCGCGGTTAATTCATACAAAAATATCAAACGGACAAAAAAGGCCATCACAAAGGCCTTTAAGACACAGATGGCGGGTCTGGGCTTTTCATTGGTCGAGATCCTTTCACCCTGCCCCACCAACTGGAAGATGTCGTCCGTGGATGCGGCCAAATGGGTGGATGAGACAATGACAAAGGTCTTCCCCTTAAAAGTCATAAAGGATGAAACAGGCAAAAAGATTGATAATTGACGATTGTCGATTTAACAGTCAATCTTCAATAGACAATCTTCAATTTCACAGGGTGATTTTATATTATGACCAAAAAAACAGTC
>DAOUXC010000159.1 GCA_030666795.1 Desulfobacteraceae bacterium | reverse complement strand
CCTTCATAATCAACGGAAAGCGCTACCCCGCCGGGAAAACCAATGCCGGCCAGGCGTGAAGCCTTATTATAGTTGAAGGTTGTCTTTTGGAGATTAAAACGGTTCACAGCAACAAGCCTTCCCCCGGAATCATAACTAAATGCAACGCTTCTTCCCGCGTCGTCATTCACTTCTTCCAGAAGGTGCTCTGCATTGTAAAAGAAAAAGAGCCTCCTGCCGGAGCTTTCCTCGATACTTGTAAGACTACCTTCCTTATACTTATACGTCAGACTGTTGCCGTTAGGCTCTTTCACTTTAATCGGACGGCCATTTTTTGAAAACAGGATAGAATGTCCATTTTTTGCGGTCATAAGGAGGGATCGGTCCCCTCTTTTTTGAATCACGGTTCCGCTTTTACCCCTGAACACATTTTTGCCCGACCTTTTGAAGACAACCCTGCGGCTTGAGTTGATAATTGCGATGCTGTCCTTTGTTGATTGATCGACCCACTGCTCAAGTCCTAGCATCCATTCCTTTCCCAGCATTCCCTTTGGGTGGGGACGACCAGTGTATATCCTTTCCACTCGAAGGGGAAATCCGATACCGGTCACCTCCATATCAATAAACGAAAATTTGAGCGATCTGTCAGGCATGGAGACAAAGAGATGATCGTGGATATTCACTCCTAACATGCCGAGACTCCAGTTGTCCTGGGGCATCTCAAGCGGAATGTCGGAGCGGGCAATTGAAGCGTTTCCCAGGGCCGGGAAAAACAACTGAAACGCAAAAAGGACTCGAACAAAACCGAAAAAGATCTTTTTGAGCATAATTATAACCTCGTTAAGAGTTCAATTCCGCCTGTTTGTGCTTCAAAATCAGAAAAAAGCTGAGAGGCTAACCGCGCTGACTGCTTATGTCAAGTTTTAATATAAGAATTATATCATAACAAACAATCAAATTTTAGATGTAAAAAGAGACCGGCAAAAGGCTCACGGCACAGGCCCCAGGCTATGTAATCGATGATCCTCTCCGTGCACCTTTCGCCCTGCGCCTTGCGCCGATTATACGTAAGTCTCAGTGACCTGCCCTGTTGAATCGGCTGCGCCGTCTCGCGAAGCGGGAATTCAACAGGGCGAGGATCAGCGCAACGCGGCTTGAGCCGCGCGAAATCCCGCTTCGGCGGGGAGGTGTGGGTTTTCCGACAACCTCCTCGAGAGCGAAGAGTGAATAGAACCCTAAAGTATTTGATAAATCAAACCGATAAATATGCTGGAAAAAACGCCTGTTATTGCTCAAAAAAACAAGGAGATTTTGAACATGCCATCCATGTCCATGAACCGGGAAGATGTTGAAAAGGCACTCGCTTCGCGCTCAGGAGCCCCTGTTGTAAAATACAACAGGTCATCGGGCACTTTCACCCTGATGAATGTTTTCTTTAAGAAGGTAGGAAGGATTGGAATAAAAACGATTATTGAAAGACTAAAACGACAAATACCAGGCGCGGAAATCCTGAGCGCCTGGACAAAAAATAAAGAATCACAGTGCGGGTTTGAATGTGTGGAATTTCGGGTCTGAAGTATTTAGTTGAGAGTAAGACCCGCCCTTCCGTCTTATCCCTTCATTCTGCCCTTTCCCGCTCGGCAAGGTGTGACTAATCGAAAGGAGGTCTCCACTTTAATATTGACAGGCATTTTATTCTTTTTGTAACCTCCCTAAAATTTTCACTTAAGCTCAAGGTACTGAAAAACAGGCCTTTCCTCATGCTTGAGTATTTTAAAATGGATCGGGATTTGAGGGGGCTGCTATATGATTTGACAGGACACCTTGAAATCATTCTAATCATTATTAGTTTAGTTCTGTTGAACCCGGAGGATAAGTGCATAGGGAGCCTGAAGTCTATTTTTGACAGAGCCGAGAAAGAGGAGAATTATGAAGACAACCCTAGAAGATATCAGCGCTGTAAAGAAAAAACTGCTTGTTGAAATTGAATCCCTGGAAGTTGATAAAAAACTGGATGAGGCCTACAGAGATTTGGGCAAAAGGGCCAAAATACCCGGGTTCAGACCGGGAAAGGTGCCCCGAAAAATCCTTGAGGGCCGTTTTGGTATCCAGGTGGCGGAGGACGTGACAAAAGGCCTGATTAGTGAGAGTTTTCCCCAGGCCATAAATGAGGTCGAGTCCTTTCCCTTAGGACCGCCTTTACTGGAAAAAGAAACTCTGAAACAGGGTCAAAACTTCAAATATTCCGCAGTTATGGAGGTCAGGCCCCAATTTGAGGTAAAAGACTACCTGGGACGTGATGTGGAAAAGGAAAAATTTTCAGTCACCGATGAAGATGTCAGGAAACAACTTGAGCAAATCAGGGAATCAAACGGAAAACTAACCTCTATTGAAGAACAAAGGCCCATACAAAAAGACGATTACGTAATCCTCGACTATGAAGGATTTGAGGGCGATTCACCTTTGGAAGGTATTAAGGCACCGAATTTCCTTTTGAAAGTGGGGAGCAATGATTTCCACCCCACATTCGAGGAATCCCTGATAGGTCTCGAAAAGGAGAGTGAAACCGAAATCAAGGTCGATTTTGAGGAGACCTACCATCATTCCAAACTTGCCGGGAAGAGCGTGAAATTCAAGACCAAGATAACAGATATCAAGGAGATGGTGCTCCCGGACCTGGATGACGAGTTTGCCAAAAATCTCGGGGCTGAGTTCGAGGACCTCGCAGGACTTGAGGACAAGGTGAGAGAGTCCATTACAGACCAGGGAAAAAAGGGGATTGAGAGAGATCTGAAACAAAGGTTAATGGAAAAGATCTCGGACGATCTTGACTTTGAACTCCCCCAGGTCCTCGTTGATTCCGAAGTTGATTATGCCATTGAAAACATCAAGCAAAATCTCATAAGGAGCGGCTCAAACCTGGAAAAAGCAGGGATATCTGAAGAAAACATCAGGAAAGACTTCAGACCGGCCTCGGAAAAGCGTGTCAAAGAAATGCTTATCCTGGGTGAGATAGCCAGTCAGGAAAAAATCACGGTAGAAGAAGAGGATCTTGCCGAAGGATATAAAGATTTGGCCGCAAGCATGGGCCAGGATCCTGAGACCATTCGAAAATATTATGAGGCAAGAAACCTCGAGGACTCTCTCAAGGAAAAACTGTTAGAGGAAAAAGCATTGAATTACCTGGTCGAGCATGCTAACATTACCGAAGTAGACAAGATTGAAAAGGTTGAAGATAATACCAAAAAGGAGAAAGACTAAATATAATGCTGATACCAATGGTTATTGAACAGTCAAGCCGCGGTGAACGGGCTTATGATATTTATTCCCGGCTCTTAAAGGATAGAATCATCTTTATGGGTGAGCAAGTCCATGATGACATGGCCAATATCATCATAGCACAGATGCTCTTTTTGGAGTCCGAGGACCCGGACAAGGATATTAACCTGTACCTCAATTCCCCGGGTGGTGTCACAACCTCGGGATTGGCCATCTATGACACCATGCAGTATATCAAACCGGATATCACGACAATTTGCATGGGACAAGCCGCAAGCATGGGAGCACTGCTTCTCGCAGCAGGCGCCAAAGGCAAACGATACGCCCTCCCCAACTCCAGGATAATGATTCATCAACCTCTCGGAGGCATGCAGGGACAGGCCACGGACATAGATATTCACGCCAGAGAAATACTGAAAACAAGGGACACCCTTAACGATATATTAGCCAAACACACGGGACAGGATATTGAAAAAATTCGAAAAGACACTGAGCGTGATTTTTTTATGAGCAGCGATGAGGCCAAAGGATACGGAATTGTAGACAAGATTATCACTACAAGGGAAATGCAGGACCCGTCAAATATTAAGTAAAAGGTGAAAATTATGGCCAAAAACAATGATTCAAATGACGATCTGTTGTGTTCCTTTTGCGGAAAGAGCCAGGACGAAGTAAAGAAACTGATCGCAGGACCGTCCGTATATATATGCGACGAATGTATCCAGTTGTGTAATGAAATAATAGGCGAAGAATACGGACAGGAAAGTGAAGAAGATTCTGCGGGTCAGTTGCTAAAACCTGCCGAGATAAAGGAAATCCTGGACCAGTATGTAATTGAACAGGAAAAACCCAAGAAGATCCTTTCCGTTGCGGTTCACAACCACTACAAACGGATCAACACCAAAGTGGACATGGAAGGTGTTGAGATTGAGAAGAGCAATATTCTTCTTATCGGACCCACCGGATCGGGGAAAACCCTTCTGGCACAAACCTTGGCCAGGACATTGAAAGTACCCTTTACAATCGCCGACGCCACAACCCTTACAGAGGCGGGTTATGTGGGCGAAGACGTGGAAAACATCATATTGAACCTGGTGCAGATGGCAGATTATGACGTGGAATCCGCGTGCAGGGGTATTGTATATATCGATGAAATCGACAAGATCGCCCGGAAATCGGACAGCCCGTCCATAACTCGTGACGTGTCCGGTGAAGGCGTCCAGCAGGCACTTCTCAAGATAATAGAGGGAACCCTGGCCAACGTGCCGCCCAAGGGGGGCAGAAAACACCCGCAACAGGACTTTGTTAAAGTGGATACGGGTAATATCCTCTTTGTCTGCGGGGGAACCTTCAATGGTCTGGATAAAATCATCAGAAATCGAATCGGAAGCAAGTTGATCGGTTTTGAGGCCGACATTCAAATAAAGGAAGAAAAAGATATCAACCAGATTCTTCCCCTTGTCCAGCCCGAAGATCTGATCAAATTCGGTCTGATTCCGGAATTTATCGGAAGGATCCCTGTTGTTTCCACATTGGGCGAACTGAGCCTGGAAGCCCTTGTAAGGATTCTGACGGAGCCTAAGAACGCCCTTGTCAAACAATACAAGAAACTGTTTGAGTTGGAAGACGTTGAACTGAAATTCACCGATGAAGCCCTTTTGTCAGTTGCTGAAGATGCAGTGAAACGGAAATCCGGCGCGCGGGGTCTGAGGGCAATCCTCGAATCAGTCATGTTGGATATAATGTATGACATTCCCTCCACCATGGGTATCCGCGAATGTATCATTGGTGAAGAGGTCATAACAAAAGGTGAATCCCCACTCCTCCTTTTTGAAACCCAGCCAGAATACGGACAAAGTAATGTTTAATGTAACCAAAAAAAATCAAAACGAATTACCGAATGACGATAAGTATTATTATCCGCTTCTTGCCCTCAGGGATGTGGTTATTTTTCCCAATGTGGTTGTGCCGCTGTTCGTAGGTAGAGATAAGTCCATCAGGGCACTTGAATACGCCATGTCCCATCAGAAGGAGATATTTTTATCAGCGCAGAAAGACGCAAAAACAGACGATCCTTCTCCTGAGGACATCTATCTTTTCGGCACACTTGGCACCGTTCTCCAGTTGTTGAAACTGCCCGATGGCACGGTCAAGGCCCTGATCGAAGGAAAAGAAAGGGGCATGATAGAGAATTTCCTGCATAAAAAAGATTTTTTTATGGTCGAGGTTACCAAGGTTCCGGCCGGGCAAGAGATTAATCTTGAGACCAGAGCGCTTGTGCGGACCATCAATTCCAACTTCGAAGAGTATGCCAAGCTGAACAACAAGATAGGACCGGAAATTGCTTCCACGGTTACCTCCATTGAGGACGCGGCCCGTTTGGCAGATACCATCGCCGGCCACCTCCCCCTGAGCGTGCGCGACAAACAGGCCCTTCTTGAAATCCAAGATCTGAACGTGCGACTGGAAAAACTCTTTGAGTCTCTGAGTAGTGAAATTGATGTCCTTCGACTTGAGAATCGCCTGCGGACAAGGGTCAAGAAACAGATGGAGAAGACCCAGAAGGATTATTATCTCAATGAACAGATGCGTGCCATTCAAAAGGAGATGGGCACCAAGGATGATTTCAAGGCAGAGCTTGACGAACTGGGAAAAAAGATCAAACGAAAACGTTTATCCAAGGAAGCAAACGCACGGATAAAGCAGGAATTCAAGAAGTTGAAGATGATGTCGCCCATGTCGGCAGAGGCTGCGGTGGTTCGCAACTATATAGACTGGATTCTCGCTCTTCCGTGGTACAATAAAACAAAAGACAAACCGGACATTGAAGAGGCTGAAATCATCCTGGATGAAGACCATTACGGACTGGAGAAGCCGAAAGAGAGGATACTCGAGTATCTGGCTGTCCAGCGCCTGACCAAAAAAATAAGAGGTCCCATCCTTTGTCTGGTAGGTCCACCGGGAGTCGGCAAGACATCCATTGCCAAGTCGGTGGCCAGGGCCACGGGTCGAAATTTTGTCCGGCTTTCCTTAGGTGGGGTCAGGGATGAGGCCGAAATAAGGGGACACAGAAGAACATATATCGGGGCACTCCCTGGAAAGATAATTCAGTTTTTAAAGAAGGCAAAGGCCAACAATCCGGTCTTTTGCCTGGATGAAGTGGACAAGATGAGCACCGATTTCCGTGGTGATCCGTCTGCAGCCCTCTTAGAGGTACTGGATCCGGAGCAGAATTGGGCCTTTAATGACCACTATCTCGATCTGGACTATGATCTCTCTGATATCTTTTTTATTACAACCGCCAATAACCTGCCCAACATCCCTCCACCCCTGCAGGACAGGATGGAAATTATCAGGTTACCCGGGTATACGGAACTGGAAAAGCTGAACATTGCAAAGCAGTTTCTCGTAAAAAAGCAGGTCCGGGAAAACGGTCTCAAAGAAGAAAACATATCCTTCACGGACAAAGCCATACTTACGATCATCAGAAACTACACAAGGGAAGCGGGTGTCAGGAACTTGGAGCGTGAAATTTCCTCCATCTGCCGCAAGGTCGCAAGGGAAGTGGTAAAACTCGGCAAGGATAGCAGGATTTCCGTAAAGGCCCAGTCCATTCACAAATACTTAGGCGTGCATAAATTCCATTACGGACGCACCGAAGAAAAGGACGCGGTCGGAGTGACCACGGGTCTGGCATGGACTAATGTGGGAGGCGAACTCTTGCAGACGGAGGCCACGATTATGCCCGGTAAGGGCACCCTGGCCCTCACGGGAAAATTGGGAGATGTCATGCAGGAATCAGCCCAGGCCGCCCTGAGCTATGTCCGTTCAAGGGCAAAGCAATTAAGACTTCCCGATAACTTCTATGAAAAAATCGACATCCATATCCACGTTCCTGAAGGTGCCATTCCCAAAGATGGCCCTTCGGCCGGTATCACCCTTGCCACCTCCATTGTTTCTACTCTCACAAGAAGGCCTGTCAACCGTGATATCGCAATGACCGGTGAGATAACTCTCAGGGGAAGGGTCCTCCCCATAGGCGGCCTTAAAGAAAAAATTCTGGCCGCCCACCGCGGGGACGTGACCAAGGTGCTGATACCCTTTGAAAACAAGAAGGACATAGAGGAAATACCCAAGAAGGTGCTGAAAAAAGTTGAACTGGTCCTGGTGAAACACATGGATGATGTCCTGAAAGAGGCACTGGTCCTGAAAGAGGGGGAAGCCCTTTTTGCTCCGGATGAGGAATGTGAGCCTTTTTGCCTTGCAGACGTTACCCAAAAGGATGATAAAACAGAGTCCACTCTAACCGCCCACTGAGCAAGGCAAATTACCTTGACAAAGGCAGTTAAAGCTGTTAGCTAATTTTGTTTGCAACAAAGGCGGATAGCTCAGTGGGAGAGCGTCGGCCTTACAAGCCGAGGGTCGCAGGTTCAAATCCTGTTCCGCCTACCACACTAATACCGGGGACGTAGTTCAGTTCTGGTTAGAACGTCCCGCATATCAATGCGGGAAGGTCGCCGGAACCGTACCCTAGCAACAAGAGAACCATCGGGGACGTAGTTCAGTTCTGGTTAGAACGTCCCGTCCGTAAGACGGGAAGGTCGCCAGGACGAGCCTCGAAGCATCCGCCAAAATGGAATTGACTGGCGGAAATAAAAAAACCACGGGGACGTAGTTCAGTTCT
>DAOUXC010000012.1 GCA_030666795.1 Desulfobacteraceae bacterium | reverse complement strand
TGTCATTACTCAGGTTTTACTTTTTGTGTATTTTGCGCCTTTTTGCGGCTATGTCATTACTCAGGTTTTACTTTTTGTGTATTTTGCGCCTTTTTGCGGCTATGTCATTATCAATCAGATAATAAAAGAAGGTGAAAGACGGTTATGGGACACTTCAAATGTAACGAAAAAGATATCTTATTTATCCTGAAAAACCAGTTGAATTACGGCAGTCTGTGCAAGCTCGATCGATATTGTGAACTCGACGAGGATACGCTGGATATGCTTGTGGCCGAGGCCGTCAAATTCGCTAAAGGAGAGATTGATCCACTTCAGGAAATCGGTGAAAAATGGGGTGTTGTCTTTGAAGACGGGCAGGTCCGCTGCGCGCCCGAGTTCAGGGAGGCATTCAAAACATACGCTGAAAATGGATGGACGGCCGCGGCAAGGGACCCGGAATACGGAGGACAGGGTTTCCCTCACATGATGAGGATTGTCATTAATGATTTGATGTATGGGGCATCCCAGGCCTTCAATATGGCGCCAAGTCTGACACACGGGGCCGCTCACCTGATTGAGAGCTTTGCGGCCGACGAGTTAAAGGTACGGTTCATTCCCAGGATGTTTAATGGAGAATGGTCCGGTACCATGTGCCTGACCGAGCCCAATGCCGGCTCTAATCTGGCAGCCACACGAATGACGGCCTTCAAGGAAGACGATCATTTCAGGATAAAAGGCAACAAAATCTTCATCTCCTGGGGAGATCACGACCTGACTGAAAACATTGTTCATTTGTTGCTTGCCCGTATTCAGGGAGCGCCTGAAGGGGTCAAAGGGATCTCGCTCTTTATAGTACCCAAAATCAGGGTCAACCCCGACGGCTCTTTAGGGGAACCGAATGATGTCCTTTGCACCAGCGTCGAACAAAAGCTCGGGATCCATGCGTCTCCAACCTGCGCGCTCAATTTCGGGGACAATGACGGATGTATCGGATACCTCTGCGGAGAAGAGAACCGGGGTCTTGCACACATGTTTCAGATGATGAATGCCGCCCGGATCAACACCGGGGTCAGTGGCATGACCCTGGCAAGTACGGCCTATCAGAATGCCTTATCATACACCAGGGAACGTGTACAGGGTTTTGATCTGGCACGCCGGAAGCCCGGACAGGTGCTGATCATTGACCACCCTGATATACGCCGGATGCTTTTGTGGATGAAGGCCATGGTGGATGGCATGCGCTCCATGATCTATACGGGGGCCTTCTGGTCGGAACTGTCCATTGAAATGCCTGAAGGAGAGGAAAAAGAGTATTACCGGTCCCTTATTGATTTCATGACACCCATTATAAAGGCATATTGCTCGGACATGGGTTTCAGGGTCTGTGAGACGGCCATCCAGTGTCTTGGGGGGTATGGTTTCTGCAAGGAATATCCCCTGGAGCAGTATCTGAGAGACTCCAAGATCATGTCTCTCTATGAGGGGACAAACGGCATCCAGTCCATGGACCTTCTGGGACGCAAGATGCGAATAAATAACGGCGCGTCTTTTAAGGCATTCATGAATGAAGTGGAAGGTTTCTGCAAAAAGAACGAGGACAACCCCGCCTTGGGAGGACAAATACGGTCCCTGTCAAAGGCGGTCAAAAGATTGGCCCAGGTGGCCGGGGAGATGTCAAACAGGGCACAATCCGACCCCCTTCAGTGGGCCTCATACACCTATCCCGCCCTTTTATGCTTTGGTGATGTGACCATGGCCTGGCGTCTCTTGGATATGGCCCTGATCGCCGATCAGGCCATGGATGAGGGTGGTAAAAACGACTTCTATACAGGCAAGCTCATGCAGGCGACCTATTTTGCCGGTGTAACGCTTCCCCTTACCATGGCACGACTGGATACCTGCCTGCGAAACGACCGCGAGATCGTGGATATGCCGGAAGATGCGTTTTAACAAACGACCCAGGTTCAAAATTCAACGGTTCACGACGTGTCATCTATCTCTGATCTGGACCAGAGCGGAGGGCCAGGTTATCAATGGAAAAATAAATGGTTAGCGATCAAATTCTTACCCTATTCAGGGTCTTTTTCGGAAGTTTCTTTCATGATCGGCAGGATAATCGTGAAGGTCGTTCCGAAACCCAACTCGCTCTCTACCTCAATATTGCCATCATGATCTTTTATAAACCCATAGCAGACGGAAAGTCCGAGACCCACATCTTTCACATTGTCCTTGGTGGTAAAGAAGGAGTCAAAGATTCTGTCAATATTTTCACTTCTAATACCAATTCCCGTATCGGATATCTTAATGTGGACATTATCCCCCTTCGCCCTGGTTCCCACGGTCAGGGTTCCTCCGTCAGACATGGCATCTCTCGCGTTGGAAATCATATTAAGAAAAACCTGGCGGAGCTGGTTTTTTGAGGCGTGAACCTTTCCCAGACCTTTGTCAAACTCTGAAAAAACCCGGATACTGTTTTCTCGCAACTGCTTTTCGTGCAAAAGAAGGATCTCATCCAGGATGGTATTGATATCGGTTGGTTGCTTTTCTTCCTCATCGGGCTTGGAAAAAGAGAGCATCTTGCGGAGCATTTCAGTGAGTCTCATGGTCTCCGAAAGCGCCATCTCAAGAATCTTTCTCCTCTTGCTCTCTTGAGGAATCTCGGTTTTCATCAATTCTAAGGTGTTCATAATGCCGTAAAGCGGGTTATTCAACTCATGGGCAATCTGAGAGGTCAGACGTCCCATGGCCGCCAGTTTTTCGGACTGCAGTAACTGCTCCTGGGTCTGTCTGAGTTTTCTTTCCATGTCCAATCTTTCTTTCAAGTCTACGAACGTGCCTACAGAAGCCGTCTCCTTTCCATTGGCATCATAAATTATGGCTGCCGAAAGATCCCCTTCGACCAGGGCGCCGTCTCGTCGTACATAGACCATGGGATGGGATTTGAGCCTGCCCACACCTCCACATTCAGGGCTCCGCATCATTTCCATGATCTCGGCGGCCACCCCTTCCGGATATACATTTCTTATATTCATCTTGCCGATGGTCTCTTCAGCCTTATACCCCAAGGTCTCTTCCGCAGCTTTGTTCCAGATTATGATATTTCCCTTCATATCCGCCGCCATAATGGAATTGGGGGAACTCTGAATAATCTTGTTCAGGAAATCATGGGATTCTTTGATCTCTCTTTCCATCCCTTTTCTCTGGGATTGATCGACATTTATCCCTTCATAACCAAGGACGTTCCCATCCTGATCATATCGCACATGGCTTGTGAGAAGGATGGGAATAGCTTTTCCGTCTTTGCGTTTGAAATCGACTTCATAGTCAATCACCCTTCCGTCCCTCTCGATCATCTCCTGGAACTTTCTGCGATCTTCAGGTTTCAGATACAGGTCTTTGGCTATATCGATATTCAAAAATTCCTTTTTGTTTTCGTAACCCAGCATGTCCAGTAGGGCCTTGTTGGCGTTTATAAACTTCCCTTCTTTGCTGCTGATATACACGCCGACACCCACATGTTCAAATAGCCTCCTGTAATCCTCCTCGACCTGTTTTCTTTGGGTCTGATCCACAATGATCCCTTCATATCCCAAAACTTTTCCTTGCGGATCATAACGAACATGGCTGGTGAGCAGGACCGGGATAGATTTTCCATCCTTTCTTTTGAAATCAACTTCGTAGTCAATGACGTGTCCATCCCGCTCGATCATTTCCTGGAACTTTCTTCGATCTTCAGGCCTTACATATAGATCTCTGGCCAAGTCAATTTTGAGAAATTCCTTTTTGCTTTCATATCCCAGAATATTAAGAAGGGCCCTGTTGGCATCCATAAATCTGCCTTCTCTGCTGCTGAAGTAAACACCGACATTCACATGTTCAAACAATCTCGAGTAATCCTTTTTCCAAACTTTGAGGTCATATTCACGCTGTTTAATCTGCGTAATATCTCTGTATATGCTCAGCTTCGATATGCTTCCGTCAACATTCTTCAAAGGCAATTCAATAAGATCATAGGTCTTGTCATTAGACGGAAGGTCCAACTCCCAGTGGGTTGTCTCACCTGAAAAAACCTCTTTCGCCCTGCACCAGGGACATACTTCATCAAGATTAGCAATGACACTGTAACACTTCTCCCCCGTTCCTTCCCCAAAGGCCTTAACCATGACACGATTCATAAATTCCACAGTATAATCATCCTTGATCACATAAATGCCGTCTTCCATGGCTTCAAGAATAGAGATCAGCCTCTGGCTCTCCTTATCCGTCATGATATACCTCATTTTAAGATCAAGATGTTGCACTTATTCAAAGATCATTCCTTCAGTATATCTCTGATAATCTTGATGAGTTCCGGAGGATCAATCGGCTTTTCCACAAAACCATCAGGCCCTGTGGAAGCCTCTACGGAACCCTCCTTCTCATCACCGGCTTTGCCCTTGGAGAAGTGGTTCCTGACGTCAGTACCGGTTACCTCGGACATCCCGGATACCACAATGATGGGAATATGTCTCAAGCCGGGGTCCTGTTTCATTTCCTGGAACAGGCTGATACCGCCTTTCTCCGGCATGATCAAGTCAAGGAGAATAAGATCCGGCTCTTCCTTTTGTGCCAGAGCGAGGCCTTCGGCCCCGGTTTGAGAGCTTATGCTTTCATACCCGTTATCTTCCAGGACACTACTTACAAAGCTGATTGCATCCGGCTCATCATCAATTATCAAAATTTTTCTTCCCATGATAACCTCTTTTTGACATCATAAATTAAAGGATTTATAAGGACTTTTTAAAATACCATAAGGCCGGGCTCTTTAAAAGTGTAATCATGCCTTCATGAAAAAAATATTGTTCGACTCTATTTTATTTAGTGCTCATCCGTAAACCATCTTTTTTGTAAAAGCGCTATCAGCCATCATCGGCTTTCAGCTAAGGACGTTAAAACCAAGGTGTTGGCCGATTGCTGATCGCTGACCGCTGAAAGCTTTATCTGGAAATTGGTTGTTTCTGGATGGACACTAATTATGCTATAGGAAGAAACAGAATCGATGTCCAAAAGCCGGTATCATAACATTTTCACCAATCTCACATGTGAATCGACTGTTCGAACATCCTCCACCCGAACAGGAGGCCTGACCATGAGAAAATTTGGCTGGAAGATCAACCTCTACCCTTTCTTGATTGCTTCACTTTTTTTTGCGGCTTCCTGTCACCGGGAAGAGTCTCTTTCCGTGGAGAAAACAACGCCAGGCGTGACAAACTCCGAAATCAAAATAGGATCCTCATGCGCTCTTACCGGACACGCCAGCTTCTTAGGCGTAAGCTACATACACGGGGCCGAATGCTACATTGATCACATCAACGAAAAGGGTGGTATCCATGGCCGCCGGATCAGACTTATCACTTATGATGACGGCTATGATCCTCCGCGGTGTGTATTTAATACTCAAAAACTCATTAACGAGGACCGGGTTTTTTCTCTCTTTTGCTATGTGGGGACCCCCACGTCGGTGGAGATTATTCCGATTGTGGAAGAGGCTGAAATACCACTTTTGGGATTGTTTACAGGGGCCAATACACTCCGGCACCCTTTCAGAAAATACATTTTTAATGTCAGGGCCTCCTATTACCAGGAGATTTCAGCCATGGTAAAACACCTTGTAGAAGACCTGAACTTTTCCAGATTCGCGGTATTCTATCAGTATGATGCCTATGGCTTAGACGGTCTTACGGGCACTGAACTGGCTCTGAAAAAATATGGCCTCAAACCGGTGGCCCGTGGAAATTACATGCGCGGCACCACGGATATTGAAAAAGCGCTTGACTTGATCATTGCCAGTGATGCCGAGGTGGTGATTATGGTGGGCACGTATGATCCGTGCGCAAAGTTTATCAAGAATGCCAGGGCCAGGGGCTTTAAACCCGTTTTCCACAACGTCTCTTTTGTGGGGGGGAATGAACTCGCCAGAAAACTGGGCTGTAACGGTAATGGCGTATTCATCACCCAAGTAGTTCCTTCACCGGATGCACGCGCTCTCCTCAGCACGGCAGATCAGTATTGCAGCCTGCTGCAAAAACACTTTCCCGATGAAAAACCGTCCTTTGTCGGGCTTGAAGGTTATATCAACTCCAAGGTTCTGGTCAAAGGTCTCAAATGGGCAGGGAAAGGCCTCACTCGCGAAGGTTTCATCAAAGCCCTCGAAAGCATGGACGAAGTATGCCTGGGAATCGGTCTGCCATTGAGCTTTGGTCCGAAGAACCATCAAGGCCTTGATACTGTGTATTTCACGGAAATAAAATGTGGAAACCTGGTACTGGTCACGGCATGGGGATCAGAAGAATAATGCGGTCATTCGAAAACCTGAGTATCCGACAAAAAGTGCTTTACAGCACCGTGATTATGTTCTTCCTGATCGGGATGTTGAGCAGCCTCGCCTACTGGCTTATCTTCATTCCTAACCTTGTTGAACAAATCCACCAGCATGGTCTACGGGTCGCGTATTCTCTTGTAACCAGAAGTCGCTCCTATATTCTTTCTGATAACAGGCCCGAGTTGACATTCAGGCTCTTTCAAAAAAAGATGATTGAGAAAGACCTTTCCTATATCTTTATAACCGACTCAAAAAACAGGATCCTGGCCCACACCTTTATTGGAAGCATCCCATCAGGGATACAAGCAGCAAACATACTGGAAAAAAATGAAGATGAAAAGATTAAGCTTATAAAAATAAAGGGTGAGTCCATCTATGACGGGGCCGTAGCCATAAAAACAGGTATTACGAATATCGGGGTCGTCCATATTGGCATTGGGAAAAAGCCGGTTGATGCGCTAACAAAGGAAGTGGGCCTGGTCCTTATTATGGTCACGGCCCTTATCATCCTTTTGGCCACACTTCTCAGTAATCTTGTCGCCAACTATATCTCCAGACCCCTCTCAACGCTCGTTCGGGCAATGAATGACCTGTGCAAGGGTGAAATAAAGGAGTTACCCCCCGCTTCGCAACCTAAAAAATGTTGGGAGATTTTGAAATGCGACAAGGAAAAATGCCCGGCATACATGAAAGAAGATCTGATCTGCTGGTTTATGGATGGGACACTGTGCCATGGACACTCCCTTCCAAAGACATTGAAGAAATGCTACAACTGCGACGTTTACAAAAAGCTTAGCGGCAATGAAATCGTTCAGTTGTCCAGTGCCTTCACAGAATTTATTCACACGTTACAGCTTAAGACTAAAGAGATAAGGACATCCGAGGAAAAATACCGCCTTTTATTCAATTACGACCCGAATCCCCTTTTTGTGATTGAGATGAAGAAGGGAATGATTTTAGACGTAAATGATCCTGCTCTCGAGACATATCAGTATAAAAGGGAAGAGTTGGCCCGAATATCCATTTTAGATCTGTTCCACGAGGAAGATGCAGCCCTTTTTTGGAAGGTGGTACAGAACCCGGTGAAGGAATATTTTTTCTTGCCCAAGGTACGTGCCAAAACCAGGGCATTGAGTTCTTTTTTTGTGGATGTTCATGCCAGAACGGCAAAGTTAAAAGATATGGGTCTACCTTTTTTGATCATCAGTACTGTGGATATCACACAGCGTCTTGAGCAGGAGACTCAATTGATCCAGGCAAGCAAAATGGCCACCCTTGGCGAGATGGCCACGGGTATTGCCCATGAGCTCAACCAACCCCTCAATGTCATCAAGGTGGGGGCAGATTATTTTGAGAAAATGATAAAGCGGGGCGAAAAAATATCTGAGGAGGATCTCTCGAAAGTCAGCCGCAACGTAAGTGATCAGGTGGACAGGGCCACTGATATCATCAATCACCTAAGAAATTTTGGTCGAAAAGCCGAGGTCAACCAGTACCCGGTAAATGTCAATGAACCGGTCAGGGATGTATTTTCCCTCATAGGACAACAGCTTATACTGAGAAACATTGAAGTGAACCTCGATTTGGATGAAAATCTACCAAAGATCATGGCCGACAAAAACCGTCTTGAGCAAATCTTTCTCAATCTGGTAACCAATGCAAGGGATGCCATGGATGAAAAAGATAGGAAAGCATTAAAGATACTTACCATCGCCACCAAACGGGAAAAGGAGGATGTAGTCATAGTGGTCTCAGATACGGGTGTGGGAATGCCAAAGGCGATAAAGGAAAGGGTTTTTGAACCCTTCTTTACAACAAAGGAAGTCGGAAAAGGGACAGGCTTAGGACTTTCCATTACCTACAACCTGGTGAAAGATTTCCACGGGGAGATCGAAGTGGAATCTACTCCGGATACGGGCACCACGTTCAAGCTAAGCTTTCCGGCCCGCAACGATGAGGGATCCAAGGATGAACAAACTTTTACTCATTGATGATGAGCGGCCAATTATCGAGATGCTGGACCTCTCACTTACCAGTGAGGGATACCAAGTTTTTACTGCCGAAAATGGGAGTGACGGCATGGAGATCTTCGAGCGGGAAAAACCAAAACTGGTGATAACCGATATCAAAATGCCGGGTGTCAGCGGCCTGGAGGTTCTGAAAAGAATCAGAGGCTCCGGACAGGAGGCAGAAGTCATTATCATAACCGGCCACGGGGACATGGACTCATCCATTGCCGCACTTAAATACGGGGCGTCGGATTTTATTACAAAACCGATCAAGGACGAGGCATTGATGGTGGCCCTTACGAGGGCAAAGGAAAAAATTGTCATTGCCCAGAAATTGAGAGATTACACCGAAAATCTTGAGCAGACCGTGCAAGAACGCACAGAGGATCTTAGACAGGCGCAGCAAGAATTGCTAAAAAAAGAGAGGCTTGCCACAATTGGCGAAACCGTGACAGGGTTGGCCCACTACATAAAGAACATCCTGAATGGTTTACGCGGCGGCATGTACAAGATCAATTCCGGGTTGAACAGGGACCAACCCCTCGTTCTCAAGGAAGGGTGGGAGATGGCCCAGCGGAACGTAGAAAAAATATCGGATCTGGTACTTGATCTCTTAAGCTACTCCAAGGAGAGGGAGCCTCAACGAAAAAGCTGCCATCCCAATGAGATCGTTTTGGAAATTGTGGAGTCTCTCCAGCTCTTAGCAGACAATAATGCTGTTAAATTAAGCTATTCGCTTGATTCAAATATCAGGGATGCCTGCCTGGACCCCAGGAGCATGCATCGAGTCCTTTTAAACCTGGTCTCAAACGCAATTGATGCATGTATATATGATCCTGACCAGTCAAAGCCCTTTGAGGTTTTAGTAAACACCAGGGTTGAAGTCGATGAACTGGGGAAAGATTTCATCCTGTTCGAGGTGATTGATAACGGCTGTGGTATGAACCGGGAGGTCAAGCAAAAACTGTTTAACCGGTTTTTCAGTACAAAAAAAGAGCAGGGTACCGGATTGGGGCTTCTCATCACCCATAAAATTATTCAGGAACATGGGGGTGAGATTTCAGTGGATTCCGAGGAAGGAAAAGGAACCACATTTCGAGTTCGACTGGAGAAGGAGCCGGGATAAGGCTTTGTTTTGAGTTCAAAACAATTTTCCAATATCAGGATGCGCACGCAGCGTCTTTAGAAACTGACCTGTTCTCCGTTCCAAACGCCTTTTGAGAATAGTGGCGACACCTAACATTATCCGGTATCCCATGCTATGATTTTCCTCAAGCAAATGCATAAAAGTGTTTCCCGGGATAGCTATCACTTCACAGGGTTCAACGCATATGGCATCAGACGTATGGGAGGAGGATCCGCCAAGGAGGGCTGACCAACCGAAGGAGTAGCCGCTTTTGATAGACCCGAGGCTGATCATAATTGACTCAGACGCCCCCACCTCCAAAACCACCTTCCCCTTCAACAGCATATAAAAGTCCTCTGCACGTTGTCCTTCTTTGAAAATGACCGCCCGGTCTCCGAACAAATGCATCTGTGTAAAGGGTAACATTTTCCCAAGCATCGAATCATCTAAGTCTTCAAGCAAAAGAATTTTTTTAAGTTCTTCAAAAGAGACCACAAAATACCTCCAAATTCTTAAATCAGGTCAAAACAAAAATCAGGATGATAAAAACAGCAGCAAGTCCTGCGCCTATTCCAACCGGCAATGTTCCTTCTAAGATGTCATTATAGAAATTTGTCTTTTTCATCTCCAACTTTTTTCCACTCACCCCTCTCAAAATCCAGAAACTGACTAAAATTAGAAGGGCGATCCTTGCGGTCAGGTCCCTGGAAAGCCGACCAAGGGAACCTGCGAGGCCTTTTACAAACACACGATCACAAACACTGTTCACCCAGTTAAAGCTTCTATCCGCGACACGGTAAAACAGTCGGGCCCCTTTGCGGTAGAACCAGTCCGCATCAAGGTTGACACACCGCATTTCGCCAGGATAGATGCCTGAAAGTAAGAGAAGCGTAAATGCCAGGGCCGAAAAGAAAAGAAGCTGGGTTTGACCCAGCACATGCGGTGCAGTATATGGAACATAATTCACCGGATACGGCAGCAGGCTGTAAAGAGGTCCGGGAAAAGAGCCTATGAAAATGCACAGAAATGCGGCAATGCCCATGGCAATGAGCATATGGAGCGGCGCCTCCTTGGGTCTCATGCCGGAGTCATGGGAGAAAAATGCAAAAAAGGGAATCTTGATTCCCGCGTGATGGAAGACACCGGCAGAGGCAAACAACAAAAGAAACCAGATGCCCCTCATGTGGCCCCCGGCAGCCGCATCCATGACCATGGACTTGCTCACAAAGCCGCTGAAAAGGGGAAACGCAGAGATGGATGCAGCCCCCACCATGCAAAATATGCAGGTCAACGGCATGGTCCTGTACAATCCACCCAGGTCCGTGCCGTTTATCTTTCCTGTGCGATACATCACTGCCCCCATGGACATGAAAAGAAGGGCCTTGAAAAGGATATCGTTAAAGGCATGGGCAACCGCCCCATTTATGGCTAAGTGTGTCCCGATTCCAATGCCGCAAACCATGAAACCGACCTGGTTGACCAGGCTGTACGCGAGGACCCTTCTGAGGTCATTCTCGATGACCGCATAGAAGATGGGAAATCCTGTCATAATGGCACCGATCCAGATCAGGGCCTCGGTGCCCGGAAAGACCCTGGCCAAGGCGTAGACCGCACACTTTGTGGTAAATGCGCTCAAGAAAATAGTCCCCGTAATGGTTGCTTCAGGGTAGGCATCGGTCAACCAGGAATGGAGAACAGGCCAGGCGCAATTGAGGCCAAACCCAAAAAATATCAGGTAAGAGGCCAAACCGTTCAAGCCCATATATCCGAACTCAATAGAGCCTGTCTGGTTTACGTGAATTACAATGCCTGCCAGGAGACACAGGCCCCCTGCCGCATGCACCAGAAGATACCTGTATCCCGCGTCAAGGGACGCTTTTGTCCGCCGTGCCCAGATAAGAAATATGGAAGCGACCGTAAGCATTTCCCAGAACACAAAGAAAGAAAGAAAATCTCCCGCAAACACAACCCCCAAGGCGCTTCCCGCGTATACAAGGCCTGCCACATGCTGGAGGTCGTCTTTTACATGAAGTGAATAAAGGATGGCGATAAAGGATATAAGGTGGAAGATATACCCAAAGATCAGGCTGAGCCTGTCCACCCTGCCCAAAACGAGATTATAGTCGAGAAACCCCACGATCCAGTTGTTTCCCTCGGGAATGCTGATCAGATTCACAAACCCGAGAACGGGTAAGAAAAGCAAGTATGCGCTTTTCAGCTTTCCCTTGAAAAACGGGACAATGAGTGCACCGATAATAAATATGAGTGCCGGTGGAACCGGATCAATCATAGTAATCCTCTCTTCTCTTTACAAGGGGCCGCAGGATGTATTTTGCCGCCACAACAAGGACCACGCATGCCACAAACCCATATACAGCATAAAATTCCAGCCAACCTTCCCAGGCAAAATGTGGATGTTTATGCACAAAAAATTCTATAATCAGCAGAATCAGGAGTGATGCATAGAAGCAACTGAGGAGTAACTTCACGTTTTTGGGTTTGTCAAAAAGGTATTCCTTTGCTTTTTGATCCCCGTTTTCCGTGTTCTGCATTTTCAATTCCTCCTTCAACAGTAACTACAAAGACCCAAGGTTCAGGGGTTCACCCCGGCCCGGAAGCATTGCCATGTTCTATGATCTGGTGCGGTTTACGGAACTCTTTTAAAAGAGGTGCATTTTTATCTCTACAACGCATCTGCCACGCCCCAAATACCTTAACCAGTCGGCTTCTGACATGCGGGACAGCCATACATAATAGGAGCTATCATCGAAGGGGCTGTCTTGGGCCGAATTGTAAAGAGATCCGCCTTGATTCGAGCCACAGCAAGTTTATGCGCTTCTTTGAAAAGAGTTCCTCCAACCTCCATTATGCCACAAACCGTATATAAGATCCTCGAACTTTCAACCTGTGTAGCTATCTCCAGCATTCACAAAAGAGTTTTATAAAGGATAAGCCCGAGATACAAAGCCCCGATAGTAATGGCGATAAAAAAAATCCTCCTGTATCCCGGAACAGGCTCGTGAGAAAGCTCCATTTTTTCTTCTCTTTTTTCTGTCATAACCTATCCCCCTGTTATGCTCTTAACCATCATATCGGCTAACCCGAAAAAAGGCTGGGGATAAAAAAGCAGGACCATGGAAATTAAGGCCGTGATCACCAAGGGCACCACACAAAAGGCAGGGGCCTCCTTCACCCCTTTTTCAAACATGGCCTCCTGCGGTGTGCAAAAAAAAGCCTTGTAAACAATCGGCATGAAATAGGCCGCATTTAAGAGCGAACTCACAAGCAAGACAAAAAGAACGGGCATTTGGTGGGCCTGTAAGGACCCTAAAACAAGATACCACTTGCTGATAAAACCGCCGCAAGGGGGAAGCCCGGTAATGCTAAGTGAGGCGATAAAAAAGGCGGTCATGGTCACGGGCATCCTCCTGCCGATCCCGATCATCTCGCTGATATTCCTCTTACCGGTAGCCACAAAGATCGCGCCGGCACAGAAAAACAGGGTAATCTTCCCAAAGGCGTGCATGGCAATATGGACCATGCCGCCGGTCATCCCCTGTGGAGAGAGCAAACCTACACCCAAGACAATATAGGAAAGTTGAGCAATGGTAGAAAAGGCCAAAAGACGCTTCAGGTTGTCCTGAGACAGGGCAATGAATGAGCCCACAAGAATGGTAGCCGAAGCAACAAAGATTATGAATGGTCCGAAATCAAAGGAGATCAATAGATTGATTCCAAAGACCCCGGTCAACACGCGAACAACACTGAAGACCCCCACCTTGACCACTGCCACGGCATGGAGCAGTGCACTGACAGGGGTAGGGGCAACCATGGCCGCAGGAAGCCAGGAGTGAAACGGCATAATCGCAGCCTTGGCAAACCCGAAAACAATCAGGACCAGAAGAACACCTGTCAGACCCCTTGACCCGGTCCCGGCCAAAAAACCCTGTCTTGAAAATTCAAGGGTTCCCGAGAGATTATAGGATATAAGCATTGCCGGCAAAACAAAGCCTATGGAAGTGCCCACAATATAAAGAAGATACTTTCGGCCCGAGGATCGCGCTTCTTCATCCTGATGGTGGGTGACAAGAGGATAAGTCGCGAAAGAAAGCATTTCATAAAAAAGATATAGGGTCAGGAGATTGGCCGAAAAGGCAACACCGATGGTTGCTGAAAGGGCAAGGGCAAAGAAACAGAAATAGCGGGTCTGGCTGTGTTCCTTAAGCCCCCGCATATAACCGATGGAGTATACGGATGTAACGATCCAGAGGGAAGATGAGACTAAGGCGAAAAGCATACCCAATGCATCCACCCTGAATTTTATCGCCACGCCCGGAATTACTTCAGCCACGGTATATACGATTTCAAATCCATTAAAGACCACCGGTAACATGGAAGCAACGATCAGGAATTTTGCCGATGCCGCGACAAAAGTCCACGCCTCGCGCACATTTGGGGACCTGCTTGACATGAGAAGCGGGACCACGCAAAGGGAGACCAGCACAGCAAGAAGAGGTTTTATTGATGTGATCGTTTCCATCTAAACGATCCCTTTTGGAATAGCAAATTCAATTATGTGATTCACTATATCACCGGTGTAAACGCCGACCACTACCAGCCCGGCAGCCACTATCAGGAGCGGGACCAGCATGGTGAGGGGCGCCTCGGCAATCTTTCCCGGATGAGACTCCTGCCCGTGATGATTTTCAAAAGGTTCATAATAACTGATCTCAATGACCCGAAAAAACAAGATTACATTCACCAGGCTGCTGAACAATAGCGCCACCATAAAACCATAATGACCGGCCTGAATGGCGCCGGAGATAAGATACCACTTGCTGAAAAATCCGCACGTGGGAGGGACCCCTATAATGGACATTGCCCCCACCACAAATGCTCCCATAGTAAAAGGCATTTTTCGAAACAACCCCTTAAGGTCTTCAAAGGCATATCCCTTCACTTTATAAACGATATTTCCTACAACGAGAAAGACGCACAGCGTCATCAAAGCATCATTTGCAATATGAAGGATCGCCCCGGTCATGCCCGCCCGGTTTCCAAGCCAAGCACCGCCAACCATATAGCCCACTTCAGCAACAATGATGTATGCGAGCATCTTTTTCAAGTTGCGCTGTCCCAGGGCCAGGATGGCACCCATAACGATAGCAATTACAGCAATCCAGACAATGGAATCGCTGACATTCAGCGTGCTAAAAATATATTTTGGCGTAAACACTGTCAACATAAGCCGGATCATCACATAAATAATAACCTTGGTCATCAAAGGGGCGATCAGACTACTAACAGCCGAGGGCGCATATGTATAGGCATTGGGAAGCCAGGCGTGTAAAGGGAAAAAGGCCATCTTGAGCCATACGCCTACAATGCAAATGACAAAGGCCGCAAGCACTGTTTTGGAATGATAGAGCGAAGGCAGGATAGCGGAGATATCCGCCATATTCAGTGAACCGGTAACAATATAGAGATACCCTATCCCCAAAAGATAAAAAGAGGCCCCGATTGTACCCATATACAAATAGTTCAGGGTCGCTAATGGGGCGCGGTTTTCACCCATGGCAATCAGGCCGTAACCGGTAAGTGATGCTATTTCCAGCAAAACATACAGATTAAAAGCATCTCCGGTCACCACTATGCCCAGAAGACCCGTAACAAAAAGTATATACAGGGTATAAAACGCCCCGATTTTTTCCGAAAACTCCTGCTCTACGTTCCGTTGGGTAGCGATCAAATTGAGGAGGGCGACCACGGACACCACCACTAAGACCAGTCCGTTCAGATAATCTACGGAATAGGCAATGCCCCAGGGGGGTGACCATCCCCCCAATTTGTAGAGCACCACCTTTTCATCCAGGACCTGAAACAGGAGGAGGACAGATGAAAAGCAGGCCACGCTCAGCGCAGCAACGGCTATTGGAAAACATAATCGCTTGTTCAGCCATCCGGCAGCGCTGATAAGAAAGGCCGACAAAAGCGGAACAATCACTAATAGGGCGGGATAATGTTGGCTCATATTCCTTTTATCTGATCAATAATTTCGTCTTCTTCCAAGGTTTTGTGCCGGTTATATACTTTTATGGCCAGGGCCAAGGCAACGCCAAGGGTGGCAACCGATACCACAATGGCCGTAAGCATAAGGACATGGGGCAATGGATTTATATAATGCGCTATCTCTATTGTATGGGAGACCGCCCCATGGGCATCCCCATGGGCATGCTCGATAATCGGAATGGTCGCGCCCTTCTTGGCGCCTATGGAAACGTAAAATAGAATGATGGCCGTCTGAAAGATGTTCATACCGACAATCTTCTTTACAAGATTGTTCTTTGCAATCATGGCATACAGGCCGATCATCATGAGTGTGATGTAGATCCAGTAATTGTACTTGGCCACAATAAAAGGAATCAGATCAGACATAAACCTTCCTTACTTATACCTAAAAATAAAAGGTTCAGGGTTAAAGGTTCAAAGGTTATGATCCATTGAAATCCAAAACGTTACAGCACAACACCAAGCAATTTTTTTCACCCGGTTGGTGTAACATGCGTCTTGTATCTACTGAGATATCATTCTCTTGATATCAGTCCGTTAGGGTTTTTTAACCGTGAACCGTGAACGTTGAACCGCTTAACCTGGGTTATAGTCCTTCATCATATTTTCCCGCAGAAGAAACATTGTTATAGATCCAGATCATGGTAGCCATGACGGCTATCCCCACCCCTATCTCTACAATAAGGATACCAAATGATCTGGCACTGACCGGATCAAGGAAAAGGACAGATGCAAGTGCACTATAATCCAGGAAATTAAGGCCAATCAGCAGACACAAGGCACCTGTTCCCGCATAGATAAAAACACCTGTCACGCAAAGAAGACCAATTAATTTTTCATTCATTCTTTTTGTAGCAGTCCTCAAATTATGGGAAATGGCCAAGAGGATTATGCTTGCCCCAAGGATAACACCGCCCTGAAATCCTCCGCCGGGACTGTGATGACCGTGGGCGATAACATAAAGGGCAAAAAGCTGGATAAAGGGTATAAGGAAACGACAGACCGTTTTGATGACAAGGTCAAAGGGGGTCCACATGGTATCGATCCTTTCGAACTCCTTTGACTTATCAGGGATCTTTCCCCCATCTTTGATGTGGATTGTTACCCCCGTTGATATATGCCGGTAGTAGCGGTCTTCCGGCGTTTGCCTTGAAATCCTCAAAAGCATAAAACAGGCCACGCCCGCGCAGAAAATAACGGTCGTCTCAAACATTGTATCAAAACCGCGGTAATCGGCCAAAACAGCGGTAACCAGATTAGGAACAGATGTCTCTTCCATCGATTTCTGGATATAGTGAGGAGACAAATGCAGACTCGCAGGGGAGGCCGGATCGGCCCATTGGGGAAAGTCCTGTGTGGCGTAAAGCAGGAGGCCGCCGCTAAGGACGATGATGATAAGGGCTATCATTCTCAATCTTTTGTCCTCCTTGTGCTGCGAAATACGGCCGCCACGAAAAAGACAGTGCTGACGCCCGCCCCGACAGATGCCTCTGTAAAGGCGACATCCACTGCGCCCATGATGGCCCAGAGAAGGCACATCATAAAGCTGTAGGCGCCAAAAAGAATGGCCGAACCAAGGAGGTCCTTAACCGAAATCGCTGCGATTGCACAAACAACAACCAGGGTCAGGATGGCGAGATCAAGTTGCCAGATCATGGACTACTCCCTTCTCTCTTTTTTTGTCCAGGGTACAAGGCCGGCCCTGACACCCGCATCCACAATGGAATGGGTAGCCGTGGGGCTTGACAGGAAAATAAACACAACAATAAGAATAATCTTAAGACTGGTCAGAAGAGCACCCCATGTGAAGTGGTGCAGGTTGAAAACGGCTACTCCCATCATCATCATGAGGGATCCTAAGGTATCTAATTTTCCTGCCGGATGTAGCCTTGTATAAAAATCAGGAAGGCGAAGTATGCCTACACCGCCACCCGTGAAAAACACGAGTCCGATGACAAGGAGTGCGGTAACAACAATATCCATTATAATAGGCCCTTTTTCTTCTGGAAATACCTGGAGGCCGCAAGCACGGCAATAAAGTTTAACATGGCATAAGCCATGGCAATGTCAACGAACATGTCCACGCGTTTATAGATCAGCCCAATCAGAATGAGTAAAACGACGGTCTTGCTTCCAATGGCATTTGCCCCGATCAGGCGGTCCAAAACCGTAGGCCCAAAAACGGCCCGGTACAGGGAGAGCACCATTAAGAGACACAGAAAAAGGCCGGTATAGAGGAAAATATAGTGCATCATTGTTCTCCGAATGCTCTGGCAACCTTAGACTCCATCTCACCCGGAAGGGGCTCAGCGGATTTCTTGTCTATGGAGTGCACATGGAAATTCCCATCTACCGAAACGTAGACGGTAATGGTTCCCGGGGTAAGGGTTATGGAGTTTGCAAAGGTAACAAGAGACAATTCCTTTTTGAGTTTGCTCTGAAATTTGATAATCTCAGGGTCAATAAGTTCCATCATTCTTGGATGGAAGACAAGATACAAAATATGCAGATTTGCCAAGATTATCTGGTAGAGGAGCCAGGGTATATACTTCAAAAAAAGCAACCATGAACGTATAAGGCCCTTTGTTTTCGACTCGGGGAACAGGAGATCACCCGAGATAAGTGTAATAATGATACAGGAGATGATACCTAAACTAAGATGAAAGAGATCGAATTTGCCCGAAAGCAGAATCCAGAGGGAAAAAAGGATAAGGAAGGTTATCAAGTGGGCAAAGAAAGGACTTCCCTTGGGCCGGGAGGTCGAAGGGAAGTCCGGTTCCGTTGTTTTGGACGGTTCGTAGACATATTTTCTTTGAGTTTGTGTATCCAACGGCTCTCTCCCTTGCAAATACTTCGTTTTTCTGCTTCGAAGTGATCCAAACTTAAGGAAAGACTAACCTCAACACACGAATATACGAACTAAGGGCTTACGAAAAAATAATTTTACATTTTTGCATCCCATCGCCAAGCCATCTTTGACCGCTCTTCAATCGCAAAATCCTCGCAATAGTAGTACTATTCCTCTGGTTTTGCTCAATTGCAGCAGCCAAATCTGACCCAAATCTGGGCGCCAATTCTGCTAAGTTATTTTTGCGCAAGCCCTGCATCCTGAGAATTCCGAACTATCTTTTGAATATCATGAAACCGGGATACTAACTGTGAAGGTTGTTCCTGTGCCCTCCTGGCTTTCAACAGAGATTTCACCGTCTAATTTCTTGATAATATTCCGGCAAATGGGGACACCTAAGCCGGTCCCCTTTCCCGGGGGTTTCGTTGTATAAAACAGATCAAAGATTTTTTTCTGATCTTCCTTGGGAATACCCGTCCCGTTATCGGATATCATAATTTCCATGTTCGGACCGGCTCTTGAGATTTTCAGCTCAATACGGCCCTGGTCCGTCCCTTTTTCTTTTACCGCATAAATCGCATTGCTGACCAGATTGACAAAGACCTGTTCCAACATCTTGGGATCTGATTTGATGGGAAGGGCTTCGTCTTCAAAATTGAGCACAATATCAATAGACTTAAATTTTAGCTGAGGTTCGAGAAAACTGACCGTTTTCTTTATCAGCGAATGGATGTCAAAGGATGCAATGTCAGGCCCTGAACCCCTGGCAAAGCTCAAGAGCTGATGTGTGATAGCTTTGCAACGCTCGGTCTGTTCCCCAATTCGTCTGGCCGCTGTTTCTAATTCCTCTCTATCTTCCTCACTCAACCCTTTTGCATCGGATACCACTGCTCCCGCCCACCCCGAGATTTCACTGATAATGGCAAGGGGATTATTGATTTCATGGGCAACACCCGATGCAATACGGCCTATCTCGGCTAACCTGTCAATCTGGATAAGGTCTTCCTGGAGTTTTTTCCAGTGGGTAATGTCCCGGCAGATTGCTACCGTACCCACGGTCTTCCCCTCGGTATTGGTAAGATTGATCAGGGAGATATCGCAATGGATGGTCTGGCCGTCTTTGCCACGGAAAGGAAGCTCCAGTCTTACGGCACTTTCCTTCTCCCGGGAAGCTTTCGTAAGTTTATCAAATTCCAGGGGATCATCGGCAAGATCCCTGATAAAACTACCCGCCAGTTCCTCCCAGGTATAACCTAATGCCTTTTCACCCCCCTTGCTGAATGAGACTAAAACACCATCAACATCTGTGGCAAAGATCAGGTCGTTTGAGTTTTGCAAAATGGATTGCAGGTATACAGTTGTCTGGTGGAGCTGTATCTTGTTGCTTAACAACTCCTGAGATACTCTTTTCAGTTGGTCTTGGGGGGAATCAGTCGATTCCATAGGTCTTTCTTAGCTCATTAATGGCCCTTTTTATACCTCTGGCCCCTAACCCGGAGCTGGAAATATCTTCCACTTTCTCCCGGAACTTGGCATTCAACAGCTCATTCCTTTTCTCGTAGGCTTCCCTTATGGTCTCCACAAGGGCTTCATAGTCGATCGGTTTGAGGCAGTATTTAAAGGCGTCCTGCTGGCCGCTTTCTAAGGCGGATTCAACCGAGCCGTGTCCCGTCAGTACAATACACTGGAGAAAAGGTTGGATCTTTTTGAGTCTCTTTTGCGTTTCAACACCATCTATTCCTGGCATCTTGAGATCCACTACGGCCACATCGAAATTTTCATCGCCCGCCACCTGTATTGCTTCCTCTCCCGAAAAGGTGGCTTTTACGGTAAAGCCCTCTCTCAAAAGACGCTTGGACAAATATTCCAGGAGGGTTTCTTCGTCATCAATAAGAAGTACCTTTACATCCTTATCATTGGTCATAATCGGCTCCTTGAGGCAGGTTGGGTGTGAAAAGATGGGTTTGAAAAAACAGTAGGCCCTCTATTTTTTAAATTCTTTGGTTTTCTTTTGTCAAGTCATTTCTTGGCATCTTATGCGTCGAGCCGGTTGGCAGGACCATATTTATCCTTGACAAATAATAAAATATGCAAAAAATTATATAAAAAGAAACTCGGAAAGCCACATCGTTGAAACTTAAAAGACATTGAAGAGTGGGGTGGGAAACTGTATCTTATAAGGCCCTTTGAAATCAAGAAGCCAAAATCGCCGTCTTTTAATGTTTTGCCAACTCAAGGGAGATTTTTAAGTTTCTGCTATTTAAATAATTGTAGGCAATAATTGAATTACCGGCCCACACATAAGAGGCTGTAACCAATGAAAAATACAGGTGAAATTAAAAACGCACTAAATATGATTAACAAATTGGCACAAGAAGGCCAATCAACTAAAAGAACAAAAACAGCTAAAAATCAACCCAATGGAGCGATTAAATCTTTTACAGACCTGTTCGTCGGCTCGCCCATTGGTATATACATTGTCCAGGAAGGAAAATTTCAATTTGTGAATCCCGAATTCCAGGAGACTGCAGGCTACAGGAAAGATGAATTGTTAGGCAAGGATTCTTCAATGATCATCTTCCCTGAGGACTGGGACATGGTCAAAGAAAATGCAGTTAATATGCTCAAGGGAAAGCGTTCTTCCCCATATCTTTACAGGGCTGTTGACAAACACGGGGATATCAAGTGGATCATTGAATCGGTCACGTCAATCGATTACGGAGGTAAACGAGCAGTCCTGGGCTACTTCATGGATAACACCGAGGGTGAGCGGGCAAAGGAGGCACTACGCCTCTCTGAGGAGAAATTCCACAAGGCATTTCATTCCAGTCCGGACTGGTTTGTCATCAGCACGCTTGAAGACGGATTTTATATTGACGTGAACGAAGCCTTTTTAAAGACGACCGGTTATCGACTGGAAGAGGTTATCGGCCACACCACTATCGAACTTGGTATCTGGGCAAATCCTGAAGACCGTGCCAAAATGGTAAAAATACTCCGCGAGGAAGGGGCGGTACGCAACCTGGAGGCCCGTTTTCGCATGAAGTCGGGAGAAATCCGCCATGTGCTCTGGTCATCAGAGGTTATCGATTACGGAGATGAAAAATGTTGCCTCGCCATGACGCGCGACATTACCGCTCGCAAGAGGGCCGAGCAGGAAAGGCTGGAAAAGGAAAAAGTGCAAGGAGTTCTCGAAACGGCCGGTGCCGCGTGCCATGAATTGAACCAGCCGCTTCAGTTTATCTATTATTTACTGGATGAGCTTTCAGAAGAAAATCCGCAAAGTAAGAGCGTAAATAAAATTAAAAAGCAGTGCGACAGGATGAGAGAAATCACCAATAAACTGGAGGGCATTACCACATACGAGACAACAGACTATATTCAAGGGTCGCAAATTATCGATATTCACAAAGCATCGAAAAAAAAGGATTCGGAAAAGAAACTTTGAACCGTTGAACCCGCAATTATGGACCTATGAGCCTGTTGTAATGCTGAAACTTTAGAGGCTGTTGGAAAACGTGCAAATGAAAAAAGAGACCGGCAAAAGCCTCACGGCACAGGGCCCAAGGCAAAGCAAGTGCCCAAGTTGATGTCATCGATGATCCTTTCCGTGCGCCTTTCGCCCTGAGCCTTGCGCCGATTATACGTACGTCGAAGTAACGAAGGATGAGCGCAACGCCGCAGATGCGGGTTTTCCGACAGCCTCTTATGTCCTTACTATTCTTCAAAGTAAGGTCGAAAAAAGGGTTCAATCCCCTCAATCTGCTCTTCAATAGACAATGGGATGTCGAGGGCAAACATGTCAAGGATAATCAGCGCATTCACGCTGGCATCTTTACCCGCGGCCGAGCGTATTCTATCGGCCATTGACCTGTTGACCATATTTACATTTTTATATATTTCGAGCAGGCCTTCAAACGTAAAGTCAGAGATTTTCCCCCTTTTCTTTAGGAAAAACTGCCCCAGAAGATAGGTGCTGGTCGTACGAAAGGTGGTCTCCAGGATACTCGAAAAAGGTAAATGGAGACGTACCATGGGTCTTAGTTTGGCCATTACGGGACACCCACTGGACACCATGAGAACTCCCATAATGGAACTCAGTCCTTTTTGCATTGTGGTATCTTTAAAATAGGTGCGTTCATTTGTATGGACCGAAATCCGGGCAGTTTCATATGAGAATTTATCTTGAAAAAAATTGACCAAATCCTCAATAGCAAGGGCGAGCGGGCAGTGCGGTTGGGATTTCGGGACAAGCGGACATCTTTCGCATTGATGGTTTTCAAGCCTCGTCCATTCGTTTCCGGTCAATGATTTCTGTGGCAGGTATTCCAGGGTAACGGGATCTAAATGAATCCCGATCTTTTTTTCCGTTCCGTCCTCGAATTTAAAAAGATAATCAAAAAACACCGTATCATCGGGAGAAGACGTGCCCAAGGTTTTCATCAAAATCACCCCCAAGGAATTCACTTATTCGAACACCATCAATGGACTCGTCCAAGTCATACCTGGTAAATCCATCACTTCGACCTTCAAACTAAATCTTGTATTTTCGATTGGTTATAATTCAGAGACCTCTCGCTTTACCCCGCACGCCGTCCGGCGGACGGGTTCAAATGACGAGCAAACGAAACCTTTTGCGAGTCCGGATCGACCGGGTTTTTCAGCGAACCAAATAATTATAGATAGATTAGTCTATGTCAAAATTCTTAACAAAAAGCAAATGTAATGTTGACTGCCTACATAAGCTTTGGTATTGTGAAAAAATTCTTTAACTTCCTTATAATCATAATAGTTTAGCACGTTACCTTGCATCCTTTGCGAGGAAACCGCATGACCTGCGGAAAACGGTTCACGTCACTTAATTCAAATCGTCAGGCTGATGGAGGTAATCGATTTGGATCCCTTTAATGTCCTGTTTGTTGATGATGAAATTGAATTTCTGGAAACTCTGTTAAAACGTATGAAAAAACGTGACCTCCAAGCCTCGGGAGTCAAGAGCGGCGAGCAAGCCCTTGAATTTCTGGATCAAAATCGGGTGGATGTGGTCGTGCTCGATGTGAAAATGCCCGGGATGGACGGCATTCAGGCCCTGAAAAAAATCAAAAAGCTGCACCCTTTAATTGAAGTTGTCATGCTTACGGGCCACGCAAGTGTGGAAGTGGCTATTCAGGGTATGGAGCTTGGCGCCTTTGATTATCTCATGAAACCCGTCGATATTGATGACCTGTTATACAAAGTCCAGGATGCTTACAAAAAAAAGGCAATTCACGAAAAGAAGATCTTAAGGAGGTGATTAAATAGACAAGGATTTTTCGTGGTGAAGGTTCTGGCTGAATGTTACTTAGAAAACTCTAACTGATAAGGAGCCGAATCAAAATGCATTTCTTTCGACTATGGGGAAAATTTATGATGATGGGTGCAAGGGCCCATGCAAAATGGGAACTTGAGATTTCCAATAATATCCTTCACGATAAGAAACGGATGTTTATCCTCGGTCTTCTTACCATCCCCATAATATTGGGGGGCATTGCATTTGCCGAGCAGATCGGCAGTGCCCTGCCCGAATTGTTAGGTGGCAAAAAGGCTTACAGCCCGGCCTTTTATTCGACGGGTATTTTTATCGTTTCCATCCTTATCGGTCTGGGTGCAGGCCTGATTACAGGCTGCATCGGCGCAGGTGGTGGTTTTGTAATCGCCCCTGCCCTTATGAGTGCAGGTATCAAAGGAATCTTGGCAGTCGGGACAGACCTCTTCCACATATTTGCCAAGGCCATCATGGGGAGCGTAATCCACAGGAAGTTGGGAAATGTCTCAGTACCTTTGGCCGTGGTCTTCCTGATCGGAGCCATAATAGGGGCGACAGCAGGCGGAGTTATTAACCGAGTTCTCTATGAAATCAATCCCGTGCTGAGTGACGCCTTTATCACGACCGTTTACTCCCTTATGTTGGGTTTTTTAGGAATCTACGCCATGACCGACTTTCTTAGGGCAAGAAAGGCTGAAAAGGGTGTTGACGCACCCCACGGCGGAGGGGACGCGCACGGCGGAAAAGAGGAAGGAACAGAGATGGGAAACCTTCCCAAAAAGCTACAGGCCATGAAAATACCCCCCATGGTCAAATTCGATTATGATTTTACCCCGGGCGGCAGGGGAATTTCGTGGTTGTTCCTGGTCCTGAGCGGCGCTCTTGTCGGTCTTGCGGCAGGAATTATGGGGGTTGGCGGGGGTTTTCTGACATTCCCGATTTTTGTCTATATGCTGGGTGTCTCTTCCATGACCACGGTAGGGACCGACATCTTCCAGATCATATTCACGGCGGGTTACGCGGCAATAAGCCAGTACGCCATATACGGATTTATATTTTATACATTAGCCATGGGTATGCTTTTGGGATCATTGGTCGGTATCCAGATCGGTGCCATGGTCACAAAGGTGGTAAAGGGTATCACGATCCGCGGCTTTTACGCCATGGCGGTATTAGCAGGTTTCGTCAACCGTATCTTTGCCCTCCCGGGCAAACTGGGGGAGATGGATGTCATCCCAATATCCAAACAGACCGGTGCCGTCTTGGAAACCATAAGGGTCTGGGCCTTTTTCATTGTAATCGGCGGATTCAGTGTCTGGGTAATCGGAACATTTTTTAAAAATATTGGGGTCCTCAAGGGAGAGGGGGTGACGACATGATTGCTCACAAAAAAGAGTTTTACGGCGGCGCGGGAATGTTAGTGGCGTTTGTAGTCGTTCTGATCATAATATTCTCTCCTGTTTTCAATGGCCATAATGGTCTCGAATACCTGGATTTCCTGTACAACTCCATATCCAAGGGCTCGGCCTACTACATCCCGAAGGTAAAGAATGAAACCGACGGTTTTAAGGGGACGAACATAGAAGTGGCCCTCACCATGGGGGACAAAGGTCAGGCTGAACAGACAGCCAAACTCTTCGCAGCCGGCGGGGCCACGGTCACCATTAGCGGCGCTGAACTGAAAGTGGCCGGAGACCTGGGCAGGATCCTTGAAAACTGCCTTGCCGACGCGGACTTCATGTACAAAAATGAGGGACAGAAGGTCTCTAAGAAGTACGGGTATAACGAGAGACAGGCCCTTTTTAACTGGTGGGCGGCAGCCAAGGCAATGGATAAGGACTTGAAAAGGCAGAAGCTGTTTAATGAAGCCAAAGTCGTTACCTTAGTGACAAAAAAGGCCGTTGAGTCATCATACAACTACTACAAAATAGAACCGCAGAAGATTACCGAACGCATGGGCATTGTTATTTTTTCCCTTGTCTTTTATGTCATCTACACATTGTGGTACGGTTTTGCCGTTATGTTTCTGTTTGAGGGCTGGGGCATGAGGCTTGAACACTGATGGATTGACTATTTAAGATTGAAGATTGACTATTGGGATGAATAAGGCAACATCACTAAGATCTCGGCTGTTTAGTATACCCATTAGTATAACCCCAATTGAGCGAAAACGCTCAATTGAAGCACTCGG
>DAOUXC010000061.1 GCA_030666795.1 Desulfobacteraceae bacterium | reverse complement strand
TATTTGGGATTTGATATTTGGAATTTCAATAAGTCAATGAAACTCCAACAAGGCAAATCCCCTCCGGGGATAACCAAAGCCTGGTCATCTGGGCCAGGCTTTTTACTAATACCTAATTTTCCTTTTCTTAATTGATATGTAAACACAAATCACATACACCGTTCCACCCACCAGTACCGCAATTATGGGGGCAAGGAGTAATGACCCTATGACCCATTCGTATAACCGCTCCAGGGCCTGGTAGCCCAATGTCGTCATGGAGATCTCGGTGAGGAATTCCCCGTGACGCACAAAATATCCCGTCTCGATACAGAGGGCGGGCACCAGGGGGGGCATACATATCTGGCTGGCGCTCAGGGCCACAACCTTGTTCAATCGGAAAAACGCGGCCGCGAAAAGTATAACGATTGAGTGACACGCGATCAGGGGCAGTGTCCCTAAAAACACACCCAGGGCGCTTGCAGCGGCAAGCTGCTCCGGAGAGGTATTTTCCGTTAAAAGTTTTTTCAATGATCTGAGCGGATGAAGAACCGTGATCTTTTCGCCATGTCTGTGCCTGTTGTTAACGATCTTTCTGTGCGGCACGGGAGCAACCGATCTCATTGTGAGTCTGGCATTGAGCAGGCTAAGGCGAAGGTTATCCCAGAAGAGGCGAAAGTGCGAGATCCTTTCATCTGGCGGGGGATAGTAAGTGGAGATATCCACCTCAAGCAATTCCACGCCTGCCCAGGCCGCCTTGACCAGTACTTCGATCTCAAGGGCGTAACGTTTTTCGCGCAAATGCAGGTTTTCGATCACGGAAAGGGGATAGGCCCGAAACCCGCTCTGGGCATCCCCCAATATTGTGCCGGTCTCTACCCGCAGCCAGAAGTTTGAGATGCCCCTGCCGATACGAGACCCGAAAGGGACGTCGGCCTTTATAAAATCCCTTTTACCCACCACAATGGCATCAAGATTTTCCTTTATTATTGGGATAAAACGGCGAAAATCATCGGGGTCGTGCTGTCCGTCGGCATCTATGGTCACCACATGGGTCATACCCAATGTCCGGGCCTCTTTTATTGCGGACAAAATGGCCGCGCCCTTGCCCAGGTTTTCGGCATGACGGATAATGTGGACACTAAGGCCTTCCAGTTTATCCATACCCCGGTCCGTACTGCCATCGTCAACGACCATGACCGCATCGTGGACAGCGAGTGCCTTTATCACCACATCCCTTAATGTATGTGAATGGTTGTAAAAAGGGATAACGATGATCACCTTGGGGGTGTCCACAGGAGAAGATTGGGGGACATTTGTAGTTAGGCTGTCTTGGGTTGAAGAGTTCATCCTTAAATTTTTGTTAGATATCCTGCTACTTTTGTCCAAAATCGATTTTGGCTACGGACATCGATTTGGGAAAATATTGTCAAAACATTTGGCGAATAAAGTCCCCCTTTTCTAAAGGGGGATTTAGGGGGATTTAGGGGGATTTTCAGGCAATTGCATAAAATCCCCCCCGGCCCCCCTTTACAAAGGGGGGTGATTTTGCCTTTACCTTTTGCTATCGGCTTTTGGATAGCAATATTATAATCTGTAGCTGTTACTTTTTGTGCGTTTTGTCCACCCTCCGTAGCAGGCTACTGCGGAGGACGGGCGCCTTTTTGTTTACCCCGTGAAATGCCTTTGTTCTTCTCTTTCACTGGGGCGGCCATATCAATTATTGAGCTGACGCAGACATTCTTTCACCAAACCGACCAGGTCTTCAGTCTTTTTTCCATCTAACATGATATCGCCGTTTTTGTCCATGGTAAGAGACCCATAGGGTAAACAGCCGGATCGCGGGGTCTTCTCGATCACGAGAAATACCGCGCCGGGAACGCCCCTTTCTTCTAATGGAAAATGCGTGGGGCAACCCAGATCGCAAACCCCTGCTAAAGTACTTTCAAATTCCCCGCAGGCAATGCCGTCCATTGCGTTGCATACCGCTGAAAGCCCCGAAGAATAAGCTTCATTGATCACATAGGCTGCTCCCATAAGCCCGAAATGGCAGGCGGCTTCTCCTAAGAAACAGTTGGGAAGGGTGTACGAGAATAGTGCCGGACTGGGCGATTGATCATCTCCCGGCATCACCGTATCAAAAAAATCAATATCCGTTTGAAGACAGCCATATACGGTGGAAGCCAGAATCCCCATATCACGCATTCGGGTCCATTCGTCCAAACCCGCGTCTTTTAGGGCAAACGCAATGGCGGCCAGTCCAAGCCTGGAGAATTCATCCATTCGGCCGAAATGCTGGTATGGTTTTTCAAAAACAGACTTGCGGGATATGCTTGGCAGTTGGCCGGCAGACAGGGCAAAGTCTTTGGACTCCCTTCCATGTCCCATACCTGAAACAGTGACCCAGCCGATCCCGGTGATCAATGACATCACATCTTTTCCCCCTTCTTCAGGATAATGGCGGCATTGGTTCCGCCAAAACCGGAATTGGTGGTCAGCAGGTAATCTCCCTTCATCTCCTTTGCAAAAGGGGACACCAGTCCTGCCGCATCATCTTCCGGATTGGAAAGTCCGACCGTAGGGGGAACAACCTGCTCTGAGAGAGTCTTGAGACCCAGGGCCACTTCAATACCCCCTGCCGCGCCCATTGTGTGACCAATGGCCCCTTTCACGGAATAGACAGGCAACCTTCGATGCCCGAACAGATAGCGAAACGCGGTCAATTCCATCAGGTCATTATAAACGGTTCCGGTACCGTGGGCACTTATTACGGATATATCTTCCTCTTTGAGCATTGCATTGTTTAAGGCCAGGCCCACGGCCTTTATCAGACCGCGTCCATCCCGGGCCGGTGCGGTGATATGATGTGCGTCACCGGCAATGCCCCAGCCCGAGATTGTGCCGAGATGTGGCATGCCCTCGCGTTCGGCCCTTTCGCGACTCATCAACATAAGGGCCGCGGCCCCTTCGCCAAGGCTCAGGCCGTTCCGTTCCCGGTCAAAGGGCATGCAGGGAACAGGGGATAGGGCGCCAAGGGACGAAAAACCGGAAAAAACAAACTCGGTCACAACATCCAGACAGCATACCAGGACCGCGTCGGCCCTGCCCGTGGCAATCAATGCCGCGCCTCGCGCTACTGCAATAGCAGAGGAGGCGCAGGCCGCGCTTATGTTGATGGCCCGTCCTCCCAATCCAAGCATTTTAGATGCAATATCAGGGATGGAGGCTAACAGGATATCATTGGGGTCTGCCGGAATTTTGTGTCGCAACCTCTCCAGATTGTCTATGCCGGCCTTGGTGGTTGCGGTAACAAGAAAGGCGTCCGAAGGAACAGGACCTGTTTTCCTGAACAGACGATCAAGAAGGGCATGTGTCAGTGATTGGTCGCCTGGTCGGATCAGGTCTTCCATGAGGGAGGCAACACGACTGGTGTATCTATCAACGGGAAAACGCCTGACCGGCTTGATGGATGTATCCCCCGATAGTATCCGGTGCCACAGACCGTCAAGGTCATGGGCCAGTGCGGTAACCGCAGAAACATCGGTCACCCAAACCTCTTTTGACCTGTATTCGCCTTCCGCCATGGTCCACAACTCCACAAAAATCCCCCAACAGCGCCATGGTCGAGGCCTTTCTCCCCCCGGCCCCCATTTACGAAACAGGGTAGTGAACGGTTATGAAGGTTCAATGGGTGAGGAAAATGATGGCTGCGATTCGGGCAATCCTTTTATTGCCTGATCCTTAGGACCTTTCCCTTCGAGTTAAACTCAACTGCCAGGGTTTTGAACCGACTCTGCCAGTAAACATAGACACCGTCTTCCAATGAGGGCGTTCTGTGGCAGGCGGGATAACCGAGCGCGGTCATGACACCCTTTTTGGTCATCCCGACCATGGCCTTTCCCAGGCGCACCCCTTCCCGGTCTTTCTTGGAAAGTCGTTTCAGGGATATTTTTTTCGGGGACGTGATCAGTCTGACGTATTCGTCAATACTCATCCCCATTCTTTGTTTATGAAATTCGTAGGAAATTTTCTTTCCGTCATCAACCGTGGTCAGCAAAAAGCCCCTTCCTGCCCTCCATCTGCTTAACGGACTGACCCTGACGGCCGTGTTGACCGGGAATAGGACATGCCCGGGCCCGGGGTTTGTCCAATTTGCGTAACTCGCATTATATCCGGAACCCTTCTGGAAGGCGTGAACATTGTATTTGAGATAAACAATCTCTCCAGCGGCAAGGCCCGTAGAGGGCACAGAAAAAATCACAAACATAAGTACCAGGGAAAACACAATAATAAACGCGTTGAACGGTCGTTTGGTGAGCATTTTTTGTACCTCCTTTTTTTGTCTTATAACCTCAAAACCTACCCAATGTCAATATGACCGGGTCTGACACGGTACGGAAGCATGTCTTGCCTTCCACCCCAGTATCAAGCACGGAGAACAGGATAACATATGTAAAAAAGGTACGGTGAAATATTTTGTGGGCCCTTATTTTTGATGGTCTTGTAAAATGTCTCCAAGACCGTCACTCCTTCAAAGGCGCATTTAGGGGTCAAAAAATCGGTTATAAGCCCCGTTTGGGGTTCATTTTCCGTGACTTCTTAAACCATTTCAATCTGTTGCCTTGGTCCAACCTACCATCGATTTACACTTTTTATACGGAAAATGCGGACAGGATCTTCCCCCTTTTTTAAAGGGGGACTGAGGGGGATTTTAGCCAACAGCCTTGAATTACACCCCCAAAGCTCCTAATGGAAACTTGGATGTTCTCAACCTGAGATTTTTTTATTGACAATACCTACAAGGCTGCTATAATGTTCTCAAAATGAGAAGAAACATTAGAAAGAATTGAATGCATATCATTAGCTACAAAAAAATAAGGGAATTTTGTGGTAAACACACAGCAGCCGTAAGGCCATTGAATCATTGGTATAGAATTGTGAAACATGAAGAGTTCAAAATGTTCACAGATATAAAGCAACTATTCCCAAGTGCTGACAAAGTCGGCAATTTTGTGATTTTCAATATCGGAGAAAACAAGTACAGGTTGATAGCTTTCATTCATTATCGAATGAATCGTTTATTTATTCGCCATATAATGACTCACAAAGAGTATGACAAAGGAAAATGGAAGGAGGACAAATGGTTCAATTATACCAAAAATTAATAGAGGTCTGGCCCACTATTTCCATGGCCCTCTCTCCTCCTCAAACGGAGGAAGATCTGGAGAAATTAATTGAATTTTCCGATTATCTCATAAACCAAACAGGAGGTGACGAAAATCATCCTCTTTTCGGACTTCTGGATATAGTAGGCACGCTCATCTCAGACTATGAAAGCAGAAATATTCCCGAGCCTGAAGGGACGCCGATCGGATCTCTGAAATATTTGATGCAGGAGCATGGTTTGAAACAAAAGGATTTGACCGAACTTGGCAGTCCCGGCGTCATTTCCGAAATCCTTTCCGGAAAACGAGAACTGAATAAACGTCACATAAAGGCATTGAGCAAGCGTTTCGGATGTAGTCCCGCAATTTTCATATGATGTTTCGGGGGAAACGCTAATTTGGGTTCTCTTGCGATAGCGAAGCCAAATTTTCGTGACTTTTTCTGTATTAGATATATCATTCCCTATGTTTCATGAAAATAACTAACAAGTCATTAATTTTTATACCTATTCAGAGGTATATCATGGAGCACCCCATCAAATTCTGCCAACCCATCGCCTGAAAGGGATCGCAAACTTTTCAAGTTTACTTTCAACTCTTACTAACTCTTTTAGGCGAAATAAATTCTTACAGACCAATGAGATCGCCGGAAAAGACTTAGACAAAAAAAATGAAATGAGAATCAACAAGCTTTTGAAGTTTGCTAAGGTTAATTAGAACCATTAAACAGATTCCTTTCACATAACCAAGCAGTTCAGCGGAGCTTCGCCCGCTGACCGCACCGTTAACCCCACAAAAAAGTCTTGAAAACCTCACCGGTATGATATATTGTAATACCGGAGGTGAAATTATGGCTACTTCAAAAATTGCAATAACTATCGAACAAAACACATTGAATCAATTAGATTTACTTGTCAGGGCACGTAGATTCCCCAATCGAAGCCGTGCGATTCAGGAAGCCATTGCGGAAAAGATAGAGCGAATTGAAAAAAGCAGACTCGCCCGGGAATGTGCAAAATTGAACCCAAAGTTCGAACAAGAAATGGCAGAGGAAGGTTTCGAAATGGAGATTGACGAATGGCCAGAATATTAAGGGGGGATATTGTTTGGGCTGATCTAAGCCCCACTGTAGGGCATGAACAAGCCGGCATGAGACCCATTTTGGTTTTAAGTCATGAGGTGTTTAATAAAAATTCCGGCACTGTTATAGCCGTCGCAATCACAAGCCAACCCCAAAAAGCCGGCTTTCCTTTGACCCTTGAACTTGAAGAAACAAAACTTCCCAAAAAATCATGGGTAAAAATAAGTCAAATCCGTACCCTATCGGTTAAACGTCTTAGAAAAAAGCTTGGCGCTGCACGTCCTGAAGATCTTGATCTGGTAGTAGAAGGAATTAATGAAATAATTGAGGGTTAACCTCTTGCTGCATTAGACAGCCAGGGCGGGGCGGCCTTGGTAGACTGGTATTTCGCATTGCCCTGTCTACTAATGAGCATGGCGTTATATGCAGGAAAATAAAGAATGAAAAAAGTACTTAAATTATATAAATGGTTAAATGATCTTCCAGAATCTTTTCTTTTCGAATTAGACTTTGAAGAATTTTATTTAGATCATTCAAATTTAAATTTTGATATAGAGCAACTTGAAATAAAATATGACGCTAATGTAATGATATACAAAGCAGATAATTTCAATATTCACAATTCAAAAAAGAAGCAATTGTGTCAATCTTTGAAAATGAAGAATGTCCCAAAATTAACAGTTGAGAAAATTAATAGGATTGAAAAAGAAAGTAGCGTTTTAATCAGTATAGTTTTATACGAAAATCCAGTACAATTTAAAATATAACAAATTAATGCAGTGGATCTTGCACCTCCCCCAATAAAGTGGACACATGACCTAACAAAGGGCAGATCAGATAGTTGTCAGATAGAGATAGGGGTCGAACCAAGCTAATCGTTTGATATGTTAATAATATGATCTTTTATTGTCTTGCTTTTTGAGCTTAAACCTTCAACTTTCATATCAAAAATACTCGTTTAAGAAAACAGCAATAAAATGCCAAGGGCAAATCGACATTACATACCCTGATATGTGTGGCATACCCCAGTTAAATAGTCTTCAAATTTAACGTGGTAAATCACCCATAGATGTCACAAGAAAGAGTTTCTGTTAAAGTTTAATAGGGATAGGCGTCTTTGGATTAAGTGGCTATTTGAAGCAAAAAAGAGGTATGGGCTAAGCATCTTGAATTATATGTTTACATCCAGTCATAACCAAATGGGAAGTTTTAAGACTAAGATTTTGGCAGGCAATTCTGTAATTTCCAATCGTGGGATTTAATCGTAATATATGGCGAGTTCTGTAAATTACATCGAGAGCGGTGAGCTCAATCGTTTTACCCTCTCCTTCAAAGACCCGGTCTTAGAGAGTGCATTTCTCGACGAGTATGGAAAAAATGCTCTTCGAGTCACGCTTACCTATTTCCCGTGGCTTGTACTTATCTTCGCCGTCGGATTGGGTGTAATGATGACGCTCGCTCCGCAGCTGACCTTTCCGCGCAATTTGTTGTTTTGCGGCTTAGGATTCCTTGTGCTGTCGTTTCTCTATTTTCGTCTCCTGCCACCCAGCGTTCATTTCATGCAACTTACGTTTTCGACCATGGGGGTCTTGCTCGGCTGGTTTTACGCGTATGGCCTCATTATTCTTCAAGGGTCAAATTTACAGGCATACGTTTTTGTTGTGATCATTATACACACGGTTTCGTCGTCTCTTGCCCTACCTTTAAGGTTTGTCTATTCAGTGGTTGTGGCATACATTATTTGGTTCGGGTTCGGATTCGTGGCATTTTTCTTGAGCGACCTGAACACAGTCGACGCACTTCTTCAGTTCCTTTTTCTCGGTTGTCTCAACGGCATCTGTGTGTTCGCCACGTACCAGCGCGAGGCCGCGACACGGTTGAATTTTTGTCAAAGACGCGTCATAGAAGAGCGGGAAGCACGGTTAAGCGAACTCTCTGAATTTCTCAAGAAGATGTTTGGCCGTTATGTCTCTGAGGAGGTGATGAATGCGCTGGTCCAAAACCCCGAATCCGTAAAGATTGGCGGCGAAAAACGCAAGGTCACCATGATGATGACCGACCTTCGTGGTTTTACACAGCTTTCGGAGCGGCTGGATCCGGAGAAGGTGATGGCTTTGCTTAACCGATACTTTGATGTAATGATGAAAATCTGTAAGAAGTATCAGGGTACGATCAACGACATTTTCGGTGATGCACTACTTGTGACCTTTGGAGCTCCCCAGGAAAGTGAGGAGCACGCACGGGCAGCCGTGGCATGCGCTATTGAGATGCAAAATGCTATGAAGATGGTAAACGAAGAGAATGTGCACAGAGGTTTGCCGAAACTGGATATGGGGATCGGTCTGAATACCGCAGATGTTGTTGTCGGCAACATCGGTACCGAGGAGCGGGCCAAGTTCGGCGTGGTCGGGAGCGGAGTGAACATGACCAGCCGAATCGAGTCCTATACTGTAGGCGGGCAGATTCTCATTTCAGAATCCGTACGTCAGGAAGCGGGTGAGGTCTTGCGTATTGACGCACAGCAAGATGTGCTTCCCAAAGGAGCGGAAAAGCCTCTAAGGATTTACGAAGTAGGGGGCATCGCGGGTTCCTACAACCTTGCTTTGGAGAAGGGCGGGGGCCCTGCCATAGTCACCCTTATGAGGCACATTGCGCTACGATACAACGTGCTTGAAGGCAAAGATGTTGGGGAGAAAGGGCTTGAGGGTTCTATTGTTGGGCTTTCAAACAACTGTGCCGAGATTATTTTTGGGGAGCCAGTCGAGATACTCACCAACGTCAAGATGAACTTGGGAAATGTGGATGCGAAGCTGTCGGCCAAGGATTTCTACGGAAAGGTTATTAAGCCATCAGGGGAGAAGGGACAGACTAAGGTGGTTCGTTTTACTTCGGTCCCGCCTGAGGTCGATGCCTATTTCCAGGCGCTTCTGGAATACGACGTGAACTTAACGTGATGGGTACTGTGATATCACAACTTTTACCCATCTTTGAATATTCTCAATATATCTTTATCGGTATTTCGATATTCTGTAGATTGCAGTTCTGGTGCCATCACCAATAAGAAAAGGGTGAATTATGCCGGGTGACTCGATCGTTGAAAGAAAGCTAAGTCCATCTGAAAAATCCTGTTGGATAATAGATCAGGAATGTAGCTTCAATTTCTTGATGCACGCCCAAGTCACCGGCCCAATCGATGAAGGCGTGTTGCGCCTAAGTCTGGATGCCATCCAAGCACGCCACCCTCTTCTCCGGGTGCGTATCGAGAGAGACGGATGGAACAGGCTCTCTCTCAAAACGAGCAGAGTGCCCAAGCTGCCCCTCCGCATTGTGGAAGGGTCTGCCGATGTATGGGTCGAAGAAGCCGAGAAGGAGTTGCATAAGGGATTTCCTATTCAGGAAGGGCCGCTGGTGCGTTGCACTCTTGTGCGCCACGGCCAGGAAAACAACACGGTACTTCTATCCTTCCACCATTCTATTGGAGATGGCATAAGTGGTTCGTTCCTTATGCGCGACCTGTTCCAGGCCGCAGCCCTTGCCTGTAGAGAAAAAAAGTGCGAACTGCCGTCCTTAAAACCAAAGATGGAAATGAATGCCTACTTTCCGAAATGGGCTCTTGGCTTGAGCGGCCGCTGGCGCAATATGAAGTTTACCGGACGCATATTTGGTGCGCTACTGCGCCATGGCAAGCCTGCCATCCCAAAGTTTGATGGTAAGGCCCCACCCAAAGAGCGCAGGGCGCGTATCGTCACTCATCGTCTCGACCCGGACTTTATCGACCGGTTGCACCGACGGGCGAATGAAGAAGGCACCACGTTACATGGTGCTATGCTGGCTGCGCAGATCATTGCCATCGCACATGACCGTGAGGATACAAAGGAGCGTCCTTACTTAATAGGCTCACCGGTAAACTTGAGGAAGCGACTTAATCCGCCTGTGGGCGAGGATGTGGGTTTTTTTGTGACCTTTGGGGCATCGATTAATCTGGCTAAACCGGATACCGAATTTTGGTCTCTGGCAAAAGCTGTTCGAGAGTCACTGTGGAACTGTGTCGAGCGGGGCGATCCCTTTGTGTATGTGATCCAGCATAAGGATCTATCTATAATCACCTCGTTGCTTGGTCTTGGTCCACTTGGGCGCATGGTATACTCCCGGGCTTCTGAGTCTACGACATTCGGTGGCCTGGGATTCAGCAATATCGGAAAAGTGGCCATTGAAAACCATCATGGCCCTTTCACCATCGAAGCCCTTGGGTTCGCCGCATCTCTTTCCAGTATTGGTAACTTGTCAGCTTTTGCCGCCACCATCAATCGCCAGTCTACTTGGAATTTTGTTGGCATGGAACCTCAATTAACAAAGGAACACACCGAGAAAATTGCCGCTAAGGCATTTGAGGTGTTATCGGGGGCCGTGTAGGAAAAGCAAATCCGCCTTTGAATCATTTCCTGTCGGAGTGGTCCCAACCAACACATATAACCTTGATCCGGCTATATCCTAAAATGGTCCTATAATGCTGACCAGAAATGACTCCTCAAGAGCTGAAATAATTATCGATACCGTTAGCCCAGACCTCCTCGGAATAGTTATGTTTTGATCCGGTATCCTTGCCTCTACCGGATTGGGGATTTTTATGGACCTGTGAAGGGCTTTGTCGAACTTCACCAAACTGTCGTATCCCACCATATGCTTGGCTTTTGGATCTCAAAATGACAGGGAGTTTTAATTAAAGCCTTTATGTCATCCAGGCGGCCAGACCGACCACAATACCCTTAACACGGTTTTCAACATCCAGGAGATCCCTCTCGTTCGGACGGCCGCTAATATCACCCAACCTTCCGTTGGTATTGTGTTCACCCGGTTTGTGAAATTCTCCGACAATGTTCCACTCGGCCATCACCTGGCACCCAATGTGCTCGAGAAAGGAACTGAACCACTTTGTCAGAGGTATGGCCTCGTTTTCTCCTATGTGAGTGCCCGAAAAAGTGCAGAAGCTCACGGCAAATTTCCCCGGTCTGAGCGGGGCCGAAGGTGGGATCCTTTCTTTGTGATACTCCTTGAGTTTTTTCATGACGAAATCTCTCATCGTGTTGGTCGGACCCCAGGCTATGACCGGAGAACCTAAGAACAGCAGATCGTAATCGTAGAGATCCATATCAGTATCCTCTGATACCTTCACAAGTTCGGATTCCACTCCCCCATCGGCCAAGGTACTGCTGATCCGTTTTGCTACTTTCTCCGTGTTGCCTCCCAGGGAATCATACAAAACAAGAGCCTTCATAGTTTTCCTCCTTATTTGATGTCCATCCGGAAAAAGCGATTTTCCGGATGAGCATTATTTAGTGTTTTTTTTAACCAGGGTACTTGATAATCCCTTTGTCTCACCGTTTCTGAAAATGACCAGATGAATCTTATGGCCCGGCGAAAGCCCCAGAAGCTTTCTCCTGAAAACAAAAAAGTTATCAAGCGGTTGACCGTTCACCTCTATAATAATGTCTTTGGGTTTGAGCCCCTCTTTCTCCGCGGGACTCCCTTTTTCCACACTGAGGACAAGGACTCCCCCCTTACCCGAGTAACCCAGGTCCCCGGCCTGTCTGAAAGTCAGCGGCGCCGCCTCCGCGCCGAACCACCCTCTTTCCGTCTGACCAAGGACAAGCATGGGCATCACTTCCTTGGTCGTGTTTATGGGAACGGCGAAACCGATGGACTGTGCCTGGGCTACAATGGCCGTATTGATACCCACGACTTCTCCGTAGAGATTGAGCAGAGGTCCCCCGCTGCTGCCAGGGTTAATCGCGGAATCCGTCTGAATAAAGTCCACATGTCTCTCATTCAAATGGGGAGAGAATCGCTCCTTGGCGCTGACTATCCCCAAGGTTACGGAGTGTCTGAGGCCTAAGGGGTTTCCCATGGCAATGACCATTTCGCCGGTCCTCAGGCTGTCCGAATCGCCCAGCGGCAGGACCGTCAGCGCGACATTGCACTCCATCTTAATCAGGGCCGTATCGGTCACCCTGTCCATGCCGATGATTTTTGCCGGGTAGTCCATTTTGCCCTCGGAAAGGACGACCCTGATATCCGTGGCGTTATGGACAACATGGGCGTTGGTCAGGATATAGCCCTGTTTATTGACAATGAACCCGGAACCAAGGCTGTACGCATCGGTCACGTAAGGAATGGGAACCTTGAAAGGAATGATGTCGAAAAGGCTAGAGACCAGGGGTATCTTGATAGGAAGGATATCGTTCGGTGAGATACCGAATTTCATTTCCCTCTCTTCCAGTTGGCGGGTATAAAGGTTCACGACCCCATCTTTTACCTTCTCGGCGATATCGGCAATGGTATTGTTATGAATGGCGATATCCTTGTGCCTATTGTAATATTGGCCCTCTGTCCACAGGTTTTTCGCATTGATGTCCTTAAACGAAAGATCATGGAACCGTTTGTCGAAAATGGCGTCTTCCTCGCTGACAATAGATTCGCCCGTCTGCTTCGGCCTTGGGGAGACACTGCAGCCATAACAGACAAGAACCAGGATCAACATCATGAAAAGTTTCATCTTATATCCTTTTTGCCTTAGACCCATTTTTTGTTTCCTTGTTATAGCTCAATTAGTAACGCGTTAGTCCCTAATGGCGGGGCATGCGGAACTCTTTTCAAAGAGGCGCATTTTTATTTCTACAAAGCATCTGCCACGCCCCAAATACATTAACCAGTCGGTTTCCGACAGGCGGGACAGCCAAACATAATAGGAGGTACCGTCGAAGGGGCTGTCCTGGGCCGAATTGTAAGGCGGACCGCCGTGATTCGGGCCACAGCAAGGTTATGCGGCTCTTTGAAAAGAGTTCC
>DAOUXC010000258.1 GCA_030666795.1 Desulfobacteraceae bacterium | reverse complement strand
GAAGCCCTCAATACGATCTCTAAGTGCCCGGATAGCCTGTTCCTCGTTTCTGTTTTTGAGATCTTCCCACCCCTTTTTACCAAGCATGCCGCCCACAATTGCCAATGCGTTCGGTGAAAGCTCCTCCAACACATGCAGGATGGTAATCCCTGCTCCGTAACGATTGGCAAGGCTCGCCGCATATCCAAAGGCATAACGGGCATTTTCCGAGAGATCTGTTGCATAAAGAATCTTTTTTATTTCAGGAATCATGTTCTTGTCTCCATGCCTCCCTATTCACTCTTTGGGGGAAGGATGAGGGGGTTTGAAAAGGTAAGAAAATTCGCCGGCCGGCCAAACCGGCCGGCGAACAAGGGGCAGAGTCTTTGCTGGAAACAATTAGGCTTTCAGAGAGTACTTCTCAACGATAATGTCATAGTATGCCTTTTCCGAAACAGTACCCCAGGTACCTATCACCTTCTTGAATTTCTGGAAGGAATTGTTGACCTTTGTGGCCATGGCACTCTTGGCCGCCTCTTCCGCCACCACCTCATCAGCTAACTTGCGCAGTGCGTTGAGTACCTCATCGGGGAACTTGATCAACTCGACATGGTGTTTGGTGATCAGTTCCTGTAAGGCCGCGCCGTTCAGTGAATCGAACTGGGAAAGGCACCAGAGCTCATTCTCCATAACGGCCGCGTCTATGATATGCTGGAGATCCTTGGGCAGGGAATTGTAAGCCTTCTTATTAAAGAAGTACTCAAGGTAGGTTCCGGGTTCATGCCAGCCGGGATAGTAGTAGTACTTGGCCGCCTGGTAAAAGCCCATCCTGAGGTCGTGAAGCGGGCCCACCCACTCGGTGGCATCAATGACGCCGCGTTCTAAATTGGTGAAGATCTCGCCTCCTGCCGTGAGGACGACGGTACCCCCGGCCTTGGCCACTACCTTGCCTCCCAGACCCGGGATGCGCATCTTCAGTCCCTTATAGTCGTCGATACTGTTGATTTTTTTGTTGAACCATCCGCCCATCTGGACGCCTGTGGACCCGCCGGGCCTCGGGATCAGGTTGAACGGGGCATAGACCTCTTCCCAGAGCTTCAGGCCGTCGGCGCCGTGGAACCAGGCGGACATTCCCTGGGCGTTGAGGCCGAAGGGCACGGCCGCAAACCACTGGGCCGCCGGGGCCTTGCCTGCCCAGTAATAGGACGCGCCGCTGCCGCATTCTACGGTGCCGTTGGATACGGCATCAAAGATGCCCATTGGCGGGACCAGTTCGCCTGCAGCATAGACCTGGATCTTTAACCTGCCACCGGAAAGTTCATCAATCCGTTTTGCCAGACGCACGCAGCCCGTCTGGAGGACCGGGAGCTTTGGCGGCCAGGTTGTGACCATCTTCCAGTTGTAAGACTTCTTTGCTAAAACCGCGGGTGCTGCAACAGTAGTGGCTGCAACCGCTGCCGCCGCTCCCACACCTGCCTTTTTCAGAAATTCACGTCTCTTCATCACAAACCTCCTTTTCGATAAGGTTAACGTTTATGAATCCCATCTGTAGATTCCGCACATTACCGCAGATTAAAAATCACCAAACTTTTAATTTTCAATATTCAGTCTTCAATTGTCAATTTCTCAGTCCCCAAAAACCACATTTGGAAGCCAGGTGGCCAATGGGGGGTAAAAGGCGACAATTGCCAGGCCTATAAGCTGGAAGACCACAAAAGGTATAATCCCACGATAAATATGTCCCGTGCTAATTTCCGGAGGTGTTACGGCCTTGAGATAAAAGAGGGAAAACCCGAATGGCGGCGTCATAAATGAAGTCTGGAGGTTTACAGCCAAGAGGATGCAAAACCAGACGGGGTCGTAACCGAATTCCAGCATAATAGGGGCCAGGACAGGCACATGGATAAAGGTAATCTCTATAAAATCAAGGAAAAACCCGACCACAAAGATGACGGACATGACGATGAACAGGACTAAGCCATGACTGTATTGATCTGCAAGACCCCCCAGGAAACCCCTGACCAAGCCGTCCCCGCCCAGACCCCGGAAGACAAGGCCGAAGGCCGCGGCCCCGCACAGGATAATAAATACCATGCAGGTCAGATTGAGGGTCGTGCGCATGACCTCGCGGAACATGGTCATGTTGAATCTTCTATTGGCTAACGCCAACAGGAATGCCCCTACCGCGCCCACTGCCGCGGCCTCGGTGGGCGAAGCAATGCCCGCAAAGATGGAACCCAGAACTGCCACCATGAGGAAAAGAGGCGGAAACAGGGCCTTGCAAGTCCTGACAAAAAGCTGGCGCCGTGAAATTGCGTCAAGCTCTTCCCTGGGAACCGGTGGTGCAATTTCCGGCCGGAGATAGGCGGCCCCGAGAATATATATCATATACAGGGCCACGAGGACCAGGCCCGGCATAACCGCGCCCATAAAGAGGTCCCCCACCGAGACGCCCACAATGTCTCCGATCAGCACCAGGACGATGCTGGGCGGAATTATCTGACCCAATGTGCCCGAAGCGGCCACCGTACCCGTGGCCAATTCCTGTTGGTAATTACGCCTCAGCATGGTGGGTACTGCCAAAAGCCCCATGGTGACTACCGTGGCCCCCACAATACCGGTTGATGCGCCCAAAAGGGCCCCCACAATTACCACGGATATGGCCAGCCCCCCGCGCAGACGGCCGAAGAGTATACCCATTGTATCCAGCAGCTCTTCGGCTAAGCCGGATCGCTCTAACATGACCCCCATAAAGACAAACAGGGGAACGGCAATGAGGGTCACGTTGGTCATGCGGCCCCATACGCGAAGGGGAAAAAGATCAAAAAAGGACCATCCAAAGCCGATCAGGCCAAAAAAGAGGGACGTTCCCAACAATGTGAAGGCCACGGGAAATCCGGCCATGAGCAGAATAGTTAAGGCTAAGAACATCCAGGCTGCCAGGTATTCCATCAGGACGCGTTTTCCTCCTCCGGGATTTCTTTGCCCGATATCTGCAGGAAGCTGTGGATGCCCATGGAAATGGCCTGCACAAAGAGTATAACGAAGCCGACGGTTATAAATCCCTTGACGATAAAACGAAAGGGGATGCCGCCGGGATCGGGAGAACCCTCCATGACTAACCAGGCGTTATAAGTAAACTTCCATGAGGTTACTATGACCATAAAGCAGCCGGGTAGCGCGAAAAAAATCACGCCTATAAAATTTGTCCATGCCTTTCCCTTGAATCCCAAACGCTGGTAAATAATGTCCACCCTGACGTGACCGTCGTGCAGCAGGGTGTAACCCGACCCTATAAGAAAAATAAAGGCGAACACATGCCATTCCAGTTCCTGGGTGAACACGAAGCTGGTATTGAAGGCATAGCGCATGACCACGTCAACAAAAACGACCAATACCAGTCCTGTCGTTACCCAGGCCACACCCCGGCCTAACAGTTCATTCATGTTGTCAATAAAGCGGCATATACTCTTGAGGGCATTCATTGTCCGGTTTCACCTGAACTCAAATTACTGTCCTTAAACATTTGTCTGAGTTTGCTCAATAAGGGCAGAAATGTAGCTCATTAAATAAAAAAATTCAATTACTTTAATAAAATACGCAACGATAAAATATAAGGTACAAACTCTAATCCGTATGTCAGAAAAATACCAATTATTCGTTAAAATGTAGTTTTTTTGGTTTAAAAAGTATGAATGTTTCGTTTAATGACATTTACCCTGTGGCGCTTTTGTACTGATCTATCAGAGAGGTTTGAGGGATAGTCAGACATGTCTTTGTGCCGGAGCCTTCCGTGCTTTCAATCTTGAGTTCATATTCCGGTCCGTAAACCGATATCAGTCTCTGGTTGATATTGGCCAGGGCAATTCCACATCCGTCCTTTGACTGGACCCCGGGTTTCAGCAACACCTTTAATTCTTCAGAAGTTATGCCTTTGCCGTTATCTTCTATCATTATTTGCAGCTCTCCGTTCAGCCTCCTCGTCTCAATGGTCACCTTCCCCCCTTCATCTTTGGACGAAAGACCGTGTTTAATGGCATTCTCAACAAGGGGCTGCAGAGTGAATTGGGGGATATACCATTTTTCCTTACCATGATTAAGCCTGTAAAAAACCTTTATTCGGGTGCCGAAGCGGGCCTCTTCTATCATCAGATAGGACCTCAGATGTTCCAGTTCTTCTTCAAGGCTTATAAGTTCCCTGTTTCCCCGATTGAGCGTGCTGCGAAAAAAATCCCCCAGGTTGATTAACAGCTCCCTTGCCTTTTCTATGTCTGTCCGGCAAAAAGAGACAATACTATTGAGGGCATTAAAGAAAAAATGTGGATTGATCTGGGCCTGCAGGGCCTTAATTTCGGCCCTGTCCAGGAGCTGGGCCTGATGCTGGATCTCCTCTAATTCCAACTGGATGGAAAAGAGATGGGCCAGACCGGTTCCCAGTTCTATATCTACCTGGCTGATCCTGCTCCCTTTTCCCCTGTAGAGACTCAGTGTGCCCACTGCTTCACCCTTCTTTTTCAGGGGCACGACCACTCCGTAATAGAGAGGACAATCCTTTACCGGACACCCGACCTCATCCTTTTTGCTTATGATTTTGTATTCACCTGTCCTGATGACTTCAAATGTGGCTGAGGCGAGATTCTCTTTGCCTACCTCGTGATGATCCTCACCCGGACCGACACATGCCAGTATCAGACGACGGTCCGTTATACCCACAGTCATGATATCCGTCATCTTGTGTATGATCTTTGCGGTTTCACCCGCGGACTGGAAGTTTAGACCCGTCCTGAGATAACCCACGGTCCTTGTGGCAATATTGAGTGCCTTTTGGGCCTGAATGGCCCCGGCCCTCTCCTCCTCCCTTAAAATACCATTAAGAATTTCAATAAGGACCGCTATTCCTAATGAATTTGCAATGATCATGGGTAACGCTACCACTTTAACCAGTTCCAGGGCCTCGGAAAAGGGTCTTCCGATCAAAAGGACAATCAACATATGCAAAGACTCGCCCACAACACCGAAACAAAAACCCATCCTCCAGTCCAGTTTGTCCTGCTTCAGGTAATTAGATATCAACCCGGCCAAAAGACCTTCAACCAGGGTTGCAAGACCACAGGGTAAGGCGCTGAATCCTCCAAGCATGTACCTGTGTCCCCCCGCAATCAAGCCTGCTCCCATGCCAACAAGTGGGCCGCCTAAGAGACCGGCAGTGATGGAAGACATGCCCCTGAGGTTGGGAATGGCGTCTAAAAGGGGCACTCCCATGTAGGTCCCAACGATCCCGAAACCACCGAAAAAAAGGGTAATGAGGATCTTTTCAGTAGTGTTTGCCCTTTTGAGCAGGATCTTCCTGAACGCCCCGAATCGCATCAGGATAAAACATCCTGCCACAATCAGGCCGAAATGTTCTATTAGCTCTATAAGCAGTTGAAATACGCCCATTCCAATTGATCTCCTGTCTCCTTGGACAGCCTCCTAAATTTTAAGAGTATATCCTCCTAAGAAACTTCAAGCCCAGCAAGGGGTTGGAGGGTTATTTTGAAACCTATTTTTTTGGCTCTGTTTTTCATGTTTTTTATGACACGCTCTTTGTATTTTTGTTCATAATAGTCAGCCCCGAGATCCTGATAAGTGT
>DAOUXC010000022.1 GCA_030666795.1 Desulfobacteraceae bacterium | reverse complement strand
GCTTAAAAAGCACTTTGGTGGTTAGACGAGCATGAGTATGGATGTAAACACGAGAATAAAAGAGGCCGAGGTCTATTATTCCATGGGTCTGACCGTGGAGTCCCTCGGTATCTATGAACAGATACTTTCCGAAAGATCCGAACTGGACGCCGAGGGTTACGAGACAATCACGGAAAAGATCAGCAGATTAAAAAAGGAAATCGCTGATCGAGAAAAGTCTGACAGCCAGAGTGTCTCCGCTGAAGATGTTACTGCCTTTAAAGAGAGTCTTTCAGAATGTGACGAAGCCCCGGCTATTATTGATAGTGCTTCCGCATTCAAGGAACTTGGCCTTTTTGGAGACGCGGTTTCCGAGTATGAAAAGTTGTTCGGACTGGAATACCCTTTAGAAATGATTATTCCGGATTTGGTGGAGTGCCTGTTTAGACTCCATTCGTCTTCGAGGGCTTTAGAGGAAGCCGAAAAAATAGTGGGCGACCATGTCATTGGGAAAAAGGATCTGGCCCAGATAAAATTCAGACTGGGCCTGGAAATGGAGAAGCGCAACCATAAGGATCTGGCCCTTGAACTTTATGAGTCTGCCGGGGATCTGGATCCTGAACATGGGGAGATAAAAAATAAGCTTTCGTCGGTAATGGCCAGTATCTCTTCAGGTTCCAAATACGATTACCTCCTAAACCAGAAAATGGTGAACACCGAACAGTTGCAAAAGGCCCTGGCGCTTTCCAAGAAAACCAGAAAGAGCGTGGAATGGATCCTGATAGAGCAGTTTAATGTCAAAAAGGAGGTTCTCGGCAAATCCCTTTCGCTTTTTCACGGCTGTCCTTTCAGGATCTATGATCCCGATTTGCCTAAGCCGGTAGAGCTTATCGGCAATCTGAAAAAAATCTTTTTGTTGCATGAATTATGGGTTCCTCTGAGCTGGGGAAAGGATGGGATCGAGATCCTGATTGATGACCCCAGAGACCTCAGCAAGACCGATCACATCAGGACACTGTTGAAGACCAAGAAAATAAATTTTTCTGTGGCTATAAAGGAGGACATCGAAGATTTTATCAAGGTTTTCTTTGATGAAAAAAAGCTGGATGATTCCGGACCGCTGGAAAACATGGAAGAGGACTTCGATCTCATCCCCGATGTCTCTTTTGAAGAGGAAGAAGACTTAGAAGAAGTTGAAGAAATCGATGAAGCATCCGGACAGGTAGTAAAATTAGTTGATCAGGTCTTGGTGGCTGCCTTTAGGAAAGGGGCCTCCGATATCCATATAGAACCCTCACCCCTCATAAAAACTACCTCTGTAAGGTTTCGCATGGATGGCGTGTGCCAGGAATATCTCCAGGTCCCCAACTCCATGGCCAGGGGAATACTGTCGAGAATCAAGATTATGGCCGGGCTGGATATTGCCGAAAGACGTCTTCCTCAGGACGGAAAAATCAAATTCAGGCGCAAAGGCATTCCCACGTTTGAACTTCGTGTTGCCACACTCCCCACTACAGGGGGGTTTGAGGATGTCGTGTTGAGAATTTTAGCCAAGGCCGGCGCCATGAAAATGGATGAAATGGGATTGAATGAACGAAACCTGAAACTCATGAAAGAGATTGTTTCCCAACCCTATGGTCTGGTTCTCGTCGTGGGGCCGACCGGTTCAGGCAAGACCACATCGCTTCATGCTGCATTAGGCCATATTAATAAGCCGGGTATTAAGATCTGGACGGCGGAAGATCCTGTGGAAATCACGCAATTAGGTCTAAGACAGGTGGAGGCCAAGCCCAAGATCGGGCTTGATTTTGAAAAGATAATGCGTGCTTTCTTAAGGGCGGATCCTGATGTGATCATGATCGGTGAGATGCGCGATCAGGAAACCGCATCAATCGGTGTTGAGGCGTCTCTTACGGGCCATCTGGTTTTCTCGACACTGCACACTAACAGTGCGCCTGAAACAGTGACCCGACTTTTGGATATGGGCCTGAACCCTCTCAATTTTTCCGATTCATTTTTAGGCGTGATGGCTCAGCGTTTGGTCAGGAGACTGTGCAAGGAGTGTCGTGAGGAATATCATCCGTCAGAAGAGGAATTTGATGAAATCGTGGCCGACTACGGGAAGAAGTATTTCAAGGCCACCGGCATAAAGTTCTCACCCGATCTGACTCTCTATCGTCCCGGAGGGTGTGACGTATGTTCCGGGACCGGGTATAAGGGCAGGCTTGGAATCCACGAACTCATGGCGGGCACGCCGGACATAAAGAGTATGATCAAGAAAAAGGCCGACTCAGAAATGCTTTTTGAACAGGCCATAAAGGACGGCATGACCACACTGAAGCAGGACGGTATTAAAAAGGTTTTTCAGGGGCTAACGGATATCAGTGAGATAAGGCGGGTGTGTATTAATTGATTGACGATTGAATACTGCAAAATTGTCAGTCTTCAATCGAAAATTTTCAATATCAGGAGGTGTATAAAATATCTAAGAAAGCCTTGATTGTGGATAATGATAGCTTTTTCGTGGAATTTCTCGCGGAATTGCTTGAGGCTCGGGAATACCTCGTGATAAAGGCCTATGACGGTAAGGAGGGCATTTCAAGCCTGGAACAGGAGAACGTCGACCTCTTGTTAGTAGACATGATTATGCCAAAGATAGACGGGAAACAGTTAATAAAATTTGTCCGCACAAAATTTCCCGATGCCGTCTTTCCCATTATCGCCCTGTCAGGGGTAATGATTGAACAGTTGGACAGGCTTGAAGAGATAGGAGCTGACTACTTTATTGCCAAGGGCCCTATGGAAAAAATGGCAAAACATATCGAGACCCTGTTAGATAAAATCGAAGTTGAGCCGATGCCCTCTGAATCTGATGAAGTGATTTTCCAGGCGAGCAACCTGATCCCGAGACAGATAACAGATGAATTGATTCAGACCGTAAATTTTAACAGGGCCGTCACTGAAGGCGCGGGTGTGGGAATAATGGTTCTTGACAGGGACACCAGGATCATTATCGCGAATTCTACGGCCCTTGAAATTATGAGCAAATCTTCTGAAGAGATGTTTAATCGTCAGTGTGTATCCCTGTTTTTGAGAGAAGAGACGCCGAAAGTAATCGACGCGCTCAAGAAAGTTCTCCTCAAACAGGAAATGGGAAAAGCCTTTTTTTCAGCGTTTATTAATTCTCAAAAAATCCGTGTCATTGTCTCTCTTCTCAAAATTGATGATGAAATAGCTGGATGGATTATAATAATGGAGGACGCCGGTAAATGGGCAGAACAAGTCTGAAGAACAAACTTATCCTCAGTTTCCTGGCCTTGCTGCTGATTGTCTTGGTAGTTGTAGGTTTTGTCAACCTGTTATCGGATGATTTTTTTCTGGCCCAGGCCATATCAGCTGTCTTGGCCCTTATTGCGGGTATTATTTTCGGAAGTATATTTTCCAAATCCCTCGTCAGCAGGTTAAACAGCCTCAGCAATGTGGCCAGGAAAATTAGTCAGGGAGATCTTTCCAGGGATATTCCATTATTGTCCCAGGATGAAGTCAGAGACCTTGAAGAAATTTTCAGTACCATGGTTGACGATCTCAGGAGCATGATACTTGATTTGAAAAATGTCTCCAGACAGATCCAGAAAACCAATGGGAGTCTTTCCAACCTGGTGAAGAAGGTGGTGGCAAACAGCAAGGAGATAGACCAATCGGCAAAGCTCATAGCCAAGGGTTCTGAGGGGCAGACCCTGATTGTTCAGAAAACCGCTCTCAGGCTGGATAATGGATTGAACGAGATGGACGAGATGGTCAGACAGTCGGCGGAAACGGTTTCCAAAGTAAATGAGGCGCGTCTTAAGACAGAAAAAGGTGAGATCGAGGCCAGGGAGACCCTTGTTTATTTAGATGATGTTCTTAAGCAGATGGTAGAAAACACCCAACCTATTTTTGAATTGGCGAATAAGGTGGAAAAAATAAAAATGGTCGTTGATGTCATTGACGATATTGCTCAAAAAACAGACCTGCTTTCACTTAATGCCTCAATCGAGGCCACGAGGGCCGGCGAAACAGGGAAAGGTTTCGCCTTAGTGGCCGATGAAATTAGGAGGATGGCCGACAACTCCAAGCGGTCATCGCAGGATATCCGGAAAATGATTGAAAGCATACTTGAAGATAACAAGGCCGTGTCCGTGGCCCTTACCAAAAGCCAGGATGGTATCAATCAAGGCAGGAAAACCATACACAGGGTTGTAAAAACATTTGGTGAGACATTAAAAGGCGTCAAGAATATAGCCATGACCATACAGGAGGTTGAGGAGGAGACCGGCAAACAGGTGAAACAAATGAGAGGCCTTTTAAGCTATTTTCAGGAGCTTTCACGGCTTGCCAATAAGAACTTTGTCTCCACCCAGAAGACCACTATTGCGACCAGAAACCAGAAAGAAGACATGATAAAGATAGTAGATGCGATGAAGTCACTGAACACCCTTTCGGGAAAAATGATGGAAAGTCAGCGACGCTTTAAGCTCAGCGCAGATGACGAGCCTGGTTCATAAAGCAAACGAATCATATCAGGGTACTTTATTTGGAATTGTTTACGTTTAAGGCAGCGGATGAATACTTTGGAATAGATGCCCGGCATGTCTACCGTGTAGTGGAAGATGCCAGGATCACACCAGTTCCCTTGGCACATCCGAGTCATTTGGGGTTGATGTATTACAGGGGTGAACTGTTTGATGTTATTGACGTTGTAAACTTGTTGGGAAAAAGAAAGAATAACCATAATAATAAGCACAGGATTATTCTTGTAAAATGGTCTGACAAGAGAATGGCGCTGGTTCCCGATGGAGTCGTCGGGTTGTTATGGATTGAGGACGAGAAAAATGCAGATACGGTTTATGAAGGGGTTAATTATACTGCGCGGCGTGTTACCCCTGAGTACATATGGAGCACGTTGTTGAAGCTTTCCTATGGACCTGACAAAATATGAAAAAATATTCACTCAGGAGTCTGAGAAATACCTTGAAGAGCTTGATCGACTCCTGATTAGAGTGGAAAAAGACCCGTCCGATGTTGCCCTGTGGGCAGACATCCACGGTAAAATTCATTCCATAAAAGGCATGGCAAGTGCCCTCAGCTTAGAAAAAATTGTCTCACTGAGCCACGCCATGGAAAAATGGTGTAAGGGGTTTCAGCAGGACGCTGTGGAACCTCCACCCAGTGCCATCCAGTTGATTTTTCAAGGTGGAGATCTGCTCAGACTCCTGGTGGCGAGAATGGACGAAATTGGTTGTGCTGAAGACCGGAATTTGTATGATACCCTGATCTCCCAATTCAAGAAGGGGCCGGATGAGTTGGCGGTCGAGGTTGATACGGGTGGGCTGCCTCAGCTCTCCATCCGTTCTTCGGCCGAAGGACTGAAATATGTCCGGGTGAAATATTCCCTGATAGAGGAACTTTTAGGCCTTTCCCAGGAAATCCTTTTTTTGGAGAATGCCATGCCCCCCCTTTCCCTGGAACAGATATCCGGGGGTCTTAAAAACTGGATTGATGACTACACTTCCATGCTTAAGAGGTTCCATTTTCGCCTGGCTCAATTAAGACTTGTCTCGGTGGCGGACTTTGCAGATATTTTCGTAAAAACAATCAGAAATTTGGCCAAGGAAAACAAAAAGGAGGTCGTGTTCGAGGTTCTTGGGGGGGCACTGGAGGCGGATATCACCCTTCTTGAACGGCTCAGGGAGCCTTTTGTCCATATCTTTAGAAATGCTATTGCCCATGGCATTGAAAATCCTGAAGAACGGGAAAGGCTGGGGAAAGATGCTGAAGGAGAAATCAGGCTGGAAGCGACTCGTAAAGGAGACAGCCTCATCATCAAATTGAGCGATGATGGGAGAGGAATTGACAGAACAGCCATTACCAGATACCTCAAGAATAAGAAGTCCATGAGTGAAGAAGATATTGCACGGATGTCCGAACAGGAGTTTTTTGATACCATTCTTAGTTCTGATTTTACTTCTGCGTCTAAAGCCACGGACATCGCGGGCAGGGGTATTGGCATGAATGTCGTTGCCCAGGCTATTGAATATTTGGGTGGCACGATAACCATTGACTCGGTACCTGAAAAAGGGACTGAATTCACTGTCAAGCTTCCCGTCTCCCTTTCGGTTGTTTACGCCATAAATTTCAGATTGGGTGAATATAACCTCTCTATTCCCACGTCGAACGTTATATCCATCGACCGGAGAGAAGCGATTTTTCCTGAGGATATGGATTTTTGTTATGACCTCAAGGGATTATTGGGGATTAAGGACGATGGTAAAAAGGAATCTCATGTCCTCAAGCTCAGACACCCCGGGGAAAAGTACGTCGAAAACGGGGCAGGGGTGGAAATGGAAGTGGCCGTGGACAGCATTATCGGCAATAAGCCCATCATGGTCATGCCGGTTGGGGAACTGTTGGCAAAGATAAGGCTTTTCGCCGGTGTAGGCATCCTTGAAAACGGTGATATATCAATGTTGCTCGAAATTGAAAATTTTCCCAAAGGGCCGGGATACTGGAAAAGCGCAACCCCTTAAGACCCTTCGTCATTGAATAAGTTTTATCATTTCTCGGCTCCATCCACTTACCGGCCAACAAGAATACCTGCATGCCAAAACCGATAACCTCGTAAAAAATCCGGGGACCGCTTCCACCGAGCCCTCCGCTTTACGGTTACAGGTTATGTTTTCAATATTCGGGGGAGCTCGAATTTATGCAGACATCTCTTGATTAGCGACCGGCGTCCCGCCATTATGGAATAATACCCTTACTTATAGAGCTATTACATGAAAGGCATGAACTTGGACAAAGGAAAAGAGGTTTTTGTTTGGCCTGTAATTTGAGGTTGCGGTGTCTGGGATCTGAAAGGTTATTGACAGCGGTTCATAAAGGAGAAATAATAAAAAGTTTAATTCTTTTGTGGAGGCGGATTTGAGAAATCTTCCTTTTATAGGCATTACCATGGGGGATCCGGCCGGGGTCGGGCCCGAAATTATTGTCAAGGCATTGTCCGACGAGAATATTTGCCGGTTCTGCCGTCCCGTGGTTTTAGGAGACCCGGAGGGCCTTTCTTCGGCGATTTCAAGGTCTTCCCGGGAGATGTCCCTGAATATCATTTCCAAGCCCTTTGAGGCCAAAACCAATCCGGGAATGATGGACCTCATGGCCCTGTCTGATTTCAAAAAAGGTGCCATTCTGCCCGGCAAGCCTACGGTGGAGGGTGGTAAGGCAATGGTGGAGTATATTATCAGGGCCGTCGGGATGTGCCGTGCCGGAGAGCTCGGCGCTATGGTGACCTGTCCCATCAGTAAGGTGCTGATGCACCAGGCCGGATACCGTTACGACGGACATACACAACTGATTGCACGGCTTACCGATACGGATGAGTACGTGATGATGTTGGCCGGGAAAAAACTGCGCGTGGCCCTCGTGACTATCCACTGTGCGCTTAAGGATGTGCCGAACATTTTAAATGAGGAATTGGTTTACAGGACGATTATAATAACGGCTAAGGCACTCCGGGAGGACTTTGGTCTTGAAAAGCCCTGTTTGGCCCTGGCAGCCCTCAATCCCCATGCTGGTGAAGAGGGCCTCTTTGGTTCCGAAGAAGAAAAGATAATAAAACCGGCGATCGTTAGGGCGGCAAATGAGGGTATTAACTTGGTGGGACCGTTGCCCCCGGACACTCTTTTTTATAAGGCGTCCAAAGGTCAATTTGGGGCGGTGGTTGCCATGTATCACGATCAGGGATTGATTCCATTGAAGCTTCTTCATTTTTCCGATGCGGTGAATGTTACATTGGGGCTTCCCATCATAAGGACGTCCGTTGATCACGGTACTGCCTATGATATCGCGGGGACCGGTGAGGCGGATGCGTCCAGCCTGAAGGCGGCGATCCGGATGGCGGCTGAAATGGTCGGGAACAGGACCAAAAAAGATCACTGAATCAGGATGATATTCTTGTTCCATCAATCGATTAAATAGCAAAGAGGCTCAAGGCGTAAGGCACAGGACGCAAGGAGCGATGATCGGGCTTTTTAATGCCTTGCGCCCCATGCCCTGCGCCTTGCGCCACAATTTATTCCATGTCAACCGATTACATAAAAATTAGAAAGGCCAGACAGCACAACCTGAGAGATATCTCCCTGGATATCCCGAGGAACAAACTGGTCGTCATCACGGGATTATCAGGTTCCGGCAAGTCTTCCCTGGCATTTGATACCATCTATGCCGAAGGGCAGCGGCGGTATGTGGAGTCTTTGTCCGCCTATGCCCGTCAGTTCCTTGAGCAGATGGAAAAACCGGACGTGGATTCCATCGAAGGGTTGTCTCCTGCCATCGCTATTGAACAGCGAACTTCGAGTCGAAACCCCCGGTCCACAGTCGGCACGGTAACGGAGATATACGACTATCTGAGGGTCCTGTTTGCCAGAATAGGGCAGCCCCATTGCCCGAAATGCGGTCTGAAAATCAGTTCGCAGACCACCCAGCAGATTGTGGATCAGATCATGGAGCTTGAGCAGGGGACCAGGGTGCAGGTATTGGCACCTATGGTTGAAGGTCGAAAAGGCGCACATTCCCAGTTCCTTCAGCGTCTGCGCAAAGACGGCTTTACCCGCGTCAAGATAGACGGAAAGATCAGGCTCTTAGATGAAGAAATTTCCCTGGATAAAAACAAAAAACACGTAATCAGCGTGGTGGTTGACAGGCTGGTAATAAAAAGGGAGATCCAAAGACGTCTTACCGATTCCATGGAACTCACCCTTTCTCTTTCGGACGGGGTCGCAGTCCTGGACATTATCGGATCAGAAGAAGTTTTTTTCAGCCAGAAGGCCGCTTGCCACAAATGCGGACTCAGTATCCCGGAACTGACACCTCAGATGTTTTCTTTTAATAATCCCCAGGGGGCCTGTCGGGAGTGCAGCGGGTTGGGAACAAAGAGATATTTTGACCCGGACCTGATCATTCCCGATGCAGATCTTTCCTTGAGAGAAGGTGCCATTGCCCCGTGGGCAAACCGGCATTCTGTGTATTTCCAGCAGATGCTCGATTCCCTGTGCGGGCATTACGGCGTTGATATTTATGCCCCTTTCAGGGAACTGCCCGAAGACGTGAGAGAGGCTTTTCTTTATGGTTCAGGCGAAGACGAGGTCAAATTTTATTTTGAAAAGGATGACCGGAGATATTCCTATACAAAAACCTTTGAGGGGATTATCCCCAACCTCGAAAGACGGTACCATGAAACCGACTCCTATCAGGTAAGGGAAGAGATCGAGCGATATATGAGTTTGAACCCCTGCCCGAACTGCGGGGGCGCCAGGCTGAGACCGATCAGCCTGGCGGTTAAGGTGGGAGGCATGGGCATCCATGAGATCACGGCCCTCTCTATTGAAAAGGCGGATGATTTTTTTCAGACCCTGAAGTTGAGCGCCAAGGAAAAAGTTATTGCCATAAGGGTCCTGAAGGAAATCAGGGAGCGACTGGGTTTTTTGAGAAGTGTAGGTCTTGATTACCTTGCCATTGATCGTTCCTCGGGGACCCTTTCCGGGGGCGAGGATCAACGAATCAGACTGGCCACACAGATAAGCAGCGGTCTTGCCGGCGTGCTTTACGTGCTGGACGAGCCCAGCATCGGCCTCCATCAGAGGGATAATCTCAGATTGTTAGACAACCTGAAACGCTTGAAGGATCTGGGGAATACGGTGATGGTAGTTGAGCATGATGCCGAGACTATTTTGTCTGCCGACCATGTGATAGATATGGGACCCGGGGCAGGGCTCAAGGGGGGAAATGTGGTCTTTGAAGGGACTCCTGACGATCTGGTCAGTGATAGTGTCTCATTGACGGGCCGGTATCTGGCCGGTAAGCAGGCAATTTCCGTGCCCGGGTCAAGGCGTAGCGGAAACGGTAAGGTCATTTTTATAGAGGGTGCCCGGGAAAACAATTTGAAAGAGATTGCCGTTGATATTCCATTGGGCGTTTTTACCTGCGTTACGGGTGTTTCCGGTTCGGGCAAGAGCAGCCTGATAAACGGCATCCTTTCTCCCGCCCTTAGCCAGAAACTCTATCGTTCCAAAACCAGGGTTGGACGAGTAAAATCCATCAAAGGTATTTACAATATTGATAAGGTGGTAAACATTGACCAGAGCCCCATTGGCAGGACCCCGCGGTCCAACCCGGCAAATTACACCGGGGCATTTACGCATATCCGCGAACTGTTTTCAATGCTCCCCGAATCTAAGATAAGGGGTTACAGGCCGGGAAGATTCAGCTTTAATGTAAAGGGTGGAAGATGTGAAGCGTGCAGAGGGGATGGCATTATAAAAATAGAGATGCATTTTCTTCCTGATGTTTACGTGACATGCGAAGCATGCAAGGGCCTCCGTTATAATCGCGATACTTTAGAGGTAAAATACAAGGGTTACACCATAGCGGATGTCCTCGGTATGACTGTGAACCAGGCCTTTTCGTTTTTTGAGACCATACCCCGGATTAAAAACAAGTTAAGGACCCTGGTGGATGTAGGTCTCGGTTATATCAAGTTGGGACAGCCTGCCACAACACTTTCGGGAGGGGAAGCCCAGAGGATAAAGCTTTCCAGGGAACTGAGCAAGAAAAATACAGGAAGGACACTCTATCTCCTTGATGAACCGACCACGGGTCTTCATTTTGACGACGTCCGGAAACTCCTCGAGGTCTTGAATCATTTGGTGGAACTTGAGAACACGGTAGTGGTCATCGAGCATAATTTAGACGTGATAAAAACGGCCGACCATATTATTGACCTTGGTCCGGAGGGAGGAGAAAAGGGCGGGTATATAGTAGGGACGGGAACGCCCGAAGAGATTGCGGCAATCAAGGAATCATACACGGGGCAATTTTTAAAAAAGCAGCTTCTGAAGTGAAAGTATGAATACGCGCTTACAGAAAAACATTTTCTTTAAAGCTACAGAATCTTTGCAATGTGATAAGCCAGGTGCTCTAATTTTACCGCAAAATCCACGTTTTCAATCTTACAACAGTCGAGGGTCCTTATCTGTATGGGAGCAAAGTTGAGGATGGCTTTTACACCTGAGTCCATGAGAAGGTCCGCAAATCGCTGGGCTTCATGTGGGCGTGTGGTGATGACCCCGATCTCGATTTTGAGGCTTTTGACCAATTCCCTGATCCTGCTGGTCGGTTCAATGATCAGACCACAGGGGAGAGTCCTTCCGATTTTTGTGGGGTCAGAATCAAAGGCGGCAACAAACTTGTAGCCCCTTTTCTTGAAGTTTTCATTTTCCGCAATCGCACTGCCTAAATTGCCCATACCCACTATGCAGAGAGTCCAATCCCTATCGGTCGCTAAAATCTTCTTGATTTCCACCAACAGATCCCTGACATCGTATCCTACGCCGCGTACCCCGAATTCACCGAAGTACGCCAAGTCCTTTCTCACCTGTGCGGGGTTGACACCGCACAGACGGGCAAGTTTTTCCGATGAGATGACAGGGGTTTCATTATCCAGAAGGGACTCAAGGGGTCTTGAGTAATGAGCTAAGCGCTCTATCGTTGGTGCCGGTATCTTGGATTCCTTGTTCATGGATTATCACTGAATTTCAAATAAGGATAGAGAGCAGGGAAACACGATATTGTGAAATAGTGCACATAGCTGGAGAATAAAAAGAGGGTCTTTGACAGACCCTCTTTTTTCTTCTTGATTAAGCGCCTAAAGATTTCAGGATAAGGTCAAAAAGCTTACCCATATCCGGAATCTTAAAGACCATGATAAAGCAGATAACCAGGGCATAAATACAGAGGGATTCGATCAGGGCCAGACCAATAATCATGGTGGTCATGATCTTACCGCCTGCTTCCGGGTTTCTGGCTGTTCCCTGCAGGGCACCGTTAATGGCATTACCCATGCCGACGCCGGTTCCCAGGGCGGCCAGTCCGATACCGCCGCCGCAGGCGATGGCGATTCCGAAGAACACCCACATACCGGCTGCCTTCACCGCTTCATCCCCGGCCAATGCCATGGAAGCTGTACCCAGTACCAGAACTGCTGTTAGGACTCCTGTTAACGTTTTTTTAGACATGTGATCCTCCTTTCATTTATTTTGGCCTTCTTCCTAAACTTGTGCTTCACAAATTCTATTACTAAATCCCCAACCATTTGAAGATCAGTATATTGTTGGCATTCAATAACTTAGTGGGCCTCTTCCATGGCGCCCACAAAATACATAATGGAAAGGAGCATAAATACAAGGGCCTGAATAAAACTCACCAGAATACCCAAGAAGAGGATCGGCAGGGGGGCTAGATAGAGCCCTGCCAGCATGAAAAGGATTGAGAGCACCATCTCTTTACCGAAAATATTTCCGAAGAGCCGGACACTCAGTGACATAATCCGTGCGAAATGTCCGATGAGCTCAATGGGGAACATCAAGGGGGCTAACCACCAGACAGGCCCCAGAAAATGTTTTATGTACTTGGCACCATGGAATTTAATACCGATGGCATGGGTTAAAATAAATGAACAGATCGCCAGGGCGAGAGTCGTATTCAAATTGGCCGTGGGCGAATTGAATCCGGGTATCAGTCCGATGAGGTTGGATACGAGAATGAAAAGAAAAATGGTCGCCACATACGGGAAAAAGAACCTGCCTTCAGGCCCCGTGATTTCCACCATAAAATTTTCAAGACCACCAAGCAGAATCTCGAAAAAATTCTGCCCCTTTTTCGGAAGAAGCTGGACCCCTCTGGCAAACAGGAGAGCGCTCACAATCAGAATGAGCATGACCAGCCATGCGTGAGTTACATGAGAAAATGAATGGGAAAAATGTTCTAAACCAATGGCTGAAAGAATTGAGTCTATAAAGAAAATCGGATGCTCCATAATCTATATTGCCTCCCCGGATGATGTTTTCCAAACTGCGCGGATTCCGATGTTGATGATACTAAAAACCACTATCGAGAGCCCGATGGCAAGGCCTATGGGATTCACCCAGCCATTGGTGATCAGGATATAGATAATTATGCCCAAAATGGCAAGCCTAAAATAATATTTTGCCACGATGGCCAGTTTGTTGTTTTTCATGACCCCGTCATGGGAAAAAGAGCAGCGGATGGTATGTTGAAGCACATTAAAATTGGCAATAATGATAAGGCCTCCAAGGATGATGCCCAGCGTAAAAGTGGAACTCATGAGAAAAAAGCTGACAGATCCCAGGATCATCAGGATGATCCAGTTCTGAGCCCTGAGCTGCTTAACTAACTTTTCCCAATCCATTAAAGATCCTTGGCCTTTTTGTACAGAATAAAGAGATTCCTAAATGCTGCGGCGATACCCAAACCCAGGAAAATAAATGAAAACCAGGGTTGGGTCCCGAATTTTTTATCGATATAATAGCCAATAAGTGCCCCCAAAGCGATAGACAGGGCCATGGTCATACCGATGGTGCTGAAATAGCCTAATGTTTTTATAGTTTTTTTTAGGTCTTCGTCCATATGACAAGACCGGTGACCTTAGTCCTTTAGGGAAAAATCTTGTGACTTTTATCACAAGTTTTTCGCCAAAGTCAACAGATTTTTAGTCCAAAATAGAGATCCACGGCCTTTTCGGCGTGGATTCTTTTTTTAGAGGGAGCCAAAAGCAACGGCTGCGGCCTCAATGGTCTTCCTGATTTCTTTTTCGCCATGGGTCGTTGAAAGAAAACTCGCTTCAAACGGGGACGGTGCGAGATATATACCCTGATCAAGCATGCTCCTGTAATATTTTCTAAAGAGTTTTGCGTCACTGGTCTTGGCGTCCTCAAAATCGTTCACAGGTCCGTTATTAAAAAAGAGGGAACCCATGGAGCCGATTCGGTTAACCGTGACCGGAATGCCCGCGTTCCGGGCCGCATTTTCAAGGCCGGAAAACAGCATTTGAGCCTTGTTTTCGAGCTCGGGATAGACCTCTCCCCTTTTAAGGATCTTTAGTATTGTCAGGCCGGCGGCCATGGCCAACGGGTTCCCGGAGAGGGTGCCGGCCTGATATATATCCCCTTCCGGGGCCATGCCGGCCATGATTTCTTTATTCCCGCCATAGGCGCCCACAGGCAGTCCGCCACCTATAATTTTGCCTAAACATGTGATATCAGGCATGATATCATAAAGTTCCTGGGCCCCTCCGGGTGCCACTCGAAAGCCACTGATCACCTCGTCAAAGATGAGGAGGGCTCCATGCTCACGGGTTATTTCCCGCAGTCGTTTCAGGAAATCTTCATGCGGTACAATGACGCCCATGTTGCCGGGAACCGGCTCCACAATGACCGCCGCGATTTCAGGACCGAACTTTTCAAATGCCTGATCCACGCCGTTCTTGTCATTGAAAGGGAGTGAAATGGTATGCCTGGCCAGGTCCCGGGGAATTCCCGGACTTCCGGGAATACCAAGGGTTGCGACACCGGAACCTGCCGATACTAAAAGGCTGTCGGCGTGTCCATGATAACAGCCGTCAAACTTGATAATCTTTTCCCTGCCCGTAAATCCCCTGGCAAGCCTAATGGCGCTCATGGTGGCCTCTGTTCCCGAGTTTACCATGCGGACCATCTCAATGGACGGAAACATCTTTACTATTATTTCAGCCATTTCCACTTCCAGCTTCGTGGGGGCTCCGTAACTGGTTCCGTTGCGTAATGCCTTTTCCAGGGCCTGGATCACCTCAGGATGTGAATGGCCCAAAATCATCGGGCCCCATGAACAGACATAATCGATGTATTCGTTTCCATCCTCATCCCAGAGGAGGCAACCGTTTGCCTTCGATATAAAAGGCGGGTCAATACCGACGGCCTTTCCCGCCCTTACCGGGCTGTTTACCCCGCCCGGGATATAGGTCTTGGCCTTTTGAAACAAAGATTTAGATCTGTCTCCCATTGTTTTTCTCCACAAGTTGTGTGTTTAAAAATACTCCATGCTCGTTTTTTTAAATTCTTTCTCGCTGAAGAGAAGAACATAATCCTCAATTTTCGCAGCGCGGGACATGCGTTCCGCTATCCGGTAGCATTCATCCGGGTTGCTGCCGTGGATCATGGTGTAGAGGTTGTATTGCCAGTCTTTTTGGGGTTTTCTCTGATAGCAGTGCGTGACCTCCTGAAACCGGGCCAGGAGCTTACCGGCTTCTTCTATCCGGGCATCGGGCACGTCCCACGCAACCATGGCATTGGAACTGAATCCTGCCTCCTGATGACGCAACGTGGCCCCGAATCGTCTGATGGCGCCTCTTTTTTTCAGGTCATTCGTCCTCTGCAGGAATTCTTCTTCGGATATGCCTATTTGCTCTGCCATAACGGCAAATGGCTCAGGGCTAAGGGGAATATCTCCCTGGATAAGGCTTATTATCTTTTTGTCGACACTGTCTATCATGTTCAAGTAAGCCATGGGTAGTGGATTAATCCGATCCTCATTCTCGACGGGCCCCCAAAAGTCCATCCATCGCGCACAGCGGGAGGGCGAGGTTCTCACACTTCGAACCGAATCTTTACGTGGGAATATCGGATCACTATTGTGTTGTCAAGCAGGATGTCTGCCCCTGATCCACCGTCAAGGCATCGTCTCCCCGCCGGAGCGGGATTCAAAAAGCGGCGCTGCCTTCGATCGTTCCTCCCTGCGGGGTATTGCTCATACGCCTCAGTCGTCGCTCCCGCAGAGCGGGATTTCGCAAGTTCAACTTGCAGATATTTAATAATTTGCTGGTGACCAGGGGAAGGCCAAAATTTATTATCCGCATTGATAATGTGGAGATTAGATGGTGGATTTTGGCCTATCCGGAGCAGTCCGCGGGGATAAGTGCCTTTCAGAAATTGATTTGTATTGATCGTTTGATCAAGCCCGGCGATAAATGTTTTCCTCACAGATAACCACGCCTCGCCGTATGAGCCTTTCCAGATGTTTTCCCATGTGTGCGCGTTCGCCGAAGTCATAGAATTCCTTGGGTTCCCGCTTCTTTCCATAGAGTATCCTTGCCTCCACAATCTGCTCCATATTTCTCGGTACGGCCAAAAAATCAAACAATTTGGCCTCTCGTTCATCTATGAGGCCCAAAAAGTTGTCCCATAGCTTTCCGGGATCTGATTCGAAGATACCGTGTTCGTGCGCAGCTATCCAGACCCGAGCCGGCACTGTGCGGAGCCGGTTTACCGAAGCGACTGTAGCTTCGATGTCTGAGACCGCGTCTCCATACCAGGGACCGAAAGAGGTCAGGTCATAGTCCCCTAAAAAGAGTACGCCCGGTTCGCGAAAAAAGAAGGAACAGTGTCCCGCCGTGTGGCCGGGTGTTGGGATGACTTCGACCGTCACCCCGCCCAAGTCAATGACCTCCTCATTGCGGAACACTCTTGCGGCCCTCCGGGATTTGAAATGAAATTGTTCTTGAATGACCTGTCTCCAATAATCGCGTTCATTTGCTGAGTTCATTCCGTAAAAATCCATGAAATGCTCCAGATCTTCGAGCGCGGGGGCATCATGCTCCGAGATCCATATCTCACGGTCTTCGAAGAGGTCCAGGTGCATGAAGTGATCTTCGTGATAATGAGACAGCCAGGCGGTATCGACACCCGGTCCCTCTAAAAGCTCTTTCAGCCGCTCTCGGTCGGAGGCGGGGTCGATAATTATCCTTAGATCCGCCTCGATATAAAGGGAGTGACAATAAGGATATCTCCCGCCATTTTCACCTGGAATGAACAATACGGGTCCGAATCGTTTGTCCAATTGCTTGATCTCCTCATTAGTGTCCATCCGGAAACAACCAATTTCCGGATGGAACTTTCAGCCCCAGTGAAATGGTCTGCAATTTCACGTGGCCCCGACAGCGGGATCTACTCTATGATCCGACAGGCAATCAGCCAACACGTTGTTTTAAATGTCTTCTGCCAAAAGCCTAAAGCTGATGGCCCGTAGCGCGAAACCAATAACTCCAGTTTCCGGATGGGCTCCCGTAATGCCTGGCTGTCCCGCCTGTCAGCCTACCGGTTAAAGTTCTTGCCTGCCGTCCGTCTGACAGGTTTGGGGCATGGCAGATGCTTTTTCCTGTTGTATCTCAAAAATACCACAAAACAAACGCAGTCCTTCGGTTTTTTCAGTATGGGACTTTTTTTAAAAAGCACGCTCAAATGATATTCCTCTTAGATTTACAAGTATACCAAAGAAAAAGAAGAAATTCTTTTTCGCGGGCATTTATTTGGCTTGAAAAGATGATTCTAATAATATATTTAATTATATGTTTGGTTATGTAAAGTTTTTCCGAGGTTGTTTGATTATGTTAGGTTTTCAGAAGATCATAGAAAAGAGGATTAAAGAAGCCCAGAAAAGGGGGGAGTTTGATGACCTTCCGGGCAGCGGCGAACCTCTCAGTATAGAAGATGACAGCAATGTCCCCGAGGATCTTCGACTGGCCTATAAGATTTTAAAAAACGCGGATTGCCTCCCGCCGGAGCTTGAATTGAAAAGAGAAATCAGGCAAATGGAGGATATGCTGGAAAATATCCCGGATGAAAAGGAAAAATACCGACAAATCAAACGGATAAATTACAAGATCCTGCAGTTGAACATGTTGGGGAGGGGCTCTTCCCCTCTTATGGATGAAACAGAAGTATATTATGGCAAGTTAGTTGACAAAATGGCGAAAAAATGATTTTTTAATATATTCTTACACTTGGGTATCAGGAGAACCTGGCCATGGACATGAAAAGAGACTATTATGAGGATATTCAACTGTTAGACAGCAAAATCCTCTGGTTCTGGTTCCTGATGCTTATTGCCGCGTTGATCACCTTTCCTTTTATAGCCCCCAACTATTATGTCTACATGGCCAACTATATGGCCATTAATGTCATCGTTACCGTGGGTTTGAATATTCTTGTGGGCTACACCGGACAGATATCCCTGGGTCATGCGGGTTTTTTTGCCATTGGCGCCTATGGGACCGTCCTTTTGATGACAGCATTGCATCTTCCCTTTCTGCTGGCCATTATAGCGGCCGCTTTTATTGCTGCTTTTTTTGGATTTGTCCTTGGTCTTCCGGCCCTGAGGCTTGAAGGACCTTATCTTGCGATTGCCACGTTGGGTTTCGGCATGGCCATCACGCAGGTGATAGGCCGCTGGCAGGTCTTTGGCGGAAGAATGGGCCTTGAGACGCCTGATCTCAGCTTCGGACCCTATGTCCTGGAGAGCGACAGGCAGCTCTATTTTCTGATAATCACGATTACCTTTCTCATGACCTTAGCGGCCCGGAATCTGATGAAAACAAGAGTAGGAAGGGCCTTTATTGCCATAAGGGACAGTGATATAGCCGCTGAAACAATGGGTGTCAACCTGGTTTTTTATAAGACATTGGCCTTTGCGGTCAGCGCCTTTTACGCGGGCATTGCCGGAGGGTTGTTTGCATTTCTCTTAGGCTTTATAAATCCAAGCACCTTCAACTTTATCCTTTCCATCTATTTTCTCGCCTTTGTTATTGTAGGGGGACTCGGTTCCATTTTCGGTTCGATTATGGGTGGGGTTTTCATGACATGGCTTTTACTGGTGTTGGATAAGGTCCAGGAACTGCCTTATCTGGGGGCAGCGCTGATATCATTTTCTGAGAATTGGATGACCGTGAGCGGTCTTCCCAATATCGCGAGCATTATTTTCGGTCTGATTATTGTTTTGCTCGTAGTATTCGAACCCCTTGGCCTTTATGGTTTCTGGATAAGGACCAAGATCTACTGGAAGACATGGCCGTTTTAAAAAATGAAGCGGTTTCCGGTTTGCGAACAAGAATAAGTCTTTTTAGCATGTAAGAACAGGGATTTTTTCCATTTTGAGGTAGCCGAATGTTTTACCAACTCCTCGTCAGCGGTCTTTCCTTTGGAAGCCTGTATGCCCTTATTGCCCTCGCGATGGTGATCATTTACAAGACCTCGGAGGTCCCCAACTTCGGCCAGGGTGAAATGGCCATGCTATCCACTTTTGTTGCCTTCACGCTCCTTGTAACCAACGAATACTCCTTTGCGGTTTCCTTGATCGGTGCCATGGTCTTTGCTGCGGCCCTGGGGATGTTCCTGGAATTTGTCTTTTTAAGAAGGGCCAAGGATCCAAATATTCTGAGCCTTATTCTCATAACGCTGGGGTTTGAGATGATCCTTTACGGAGTGGCGAGCTGGAAATGGGGGGCCGATCAGAAAGACCTTCCGTTTCCGGTCTCCGATTTCGATGTCATAAATCTCGGGCCTGCCGTGATCAGTTATTTGAATATTGCCACACTCCTCATTACGCTCGCGTTGATGTTTATCCTTTTCCTTTTTTTCAAATATACAAAGGTGGGGATTGCCATGAAAGCGACCCAGCAGAACGCCACGGCAGCCCGCATCAACGGTATTCGCACCAACAGGATACTCTCTATCACATGGGCAATGAGTTCTATGATAGGTGCGGTGGCCGGCATTTTGTTAGCGCCCATTGCAACGTTAGACCCGAATCTCATGTTGGAACCCTTATTGAAAGGTTTTTCCGCGGCAGTGCTCGGCGGGATGACCACACTGGTGGGCGCGGCGTTAGGAGGGTACATGCTGGGTGTTATTGAAAATCTTTTTGGCGGCTATGTCTCCCTTGAGTTTAAGTCGATTGTGGCTTTTGGAATTATTGTGCTGGTCCTCTGTTTTAAGCCGAGCGGGTTGTTTGCAAGGCACTATGTTAGAAAAGTATAAGGGACAAAAGATCAATGACAAATGACAAATTTTTCTCCATTGAAAACCTGACCATCAGCTTTGGCGGACTCAGGGCAGTGGACAAAGTCAATATCAATATAGAACCGGGTGCCATTTTTTCCATCATTGGACCAAATGGGGCAGGCAAAACGACGATTTTCAACTGCATCAGCGGTCTTTACAAACCCGACACAGGGGCAATTTTTTTTAAGGGAGAAGATATTGTAGGTTTCAAACCCCACCGGATTGCAAAAAAAGGTATTGCCAGGACCTTCCAGAACATTGAACTCTTCTCCAGGATGACCGTTATGGAGAATCTGATGTTGGGCCGACATATCCACATGAAAACCGGTATCTGGACGGGGGCGACATTTTACAGGCGAGGGTCCAGGGCGGCCCAGGAAGAAATAAAACACCGGGAAAGAGTTGAAAATATTATTGACCTTCTGGATCTCCAGGCCGCCAGGAATCAGTTTGTGGGGGGGCTTCCTTACGGGACACAGAAACTGGTGGAATTAGGGCGGGCCCTGGCATTGGAGCCCGCGTTGCTTCTCCTTGACGAGCCCTCCGCGGGGATGAACTCCGAAGAGAAGCAGGATCTGATATTCTGGGTAAAGGACATACAGGATGAACTGGGGGTGACGATCCTTTTGATCGAGCACGATATGAAGATGGTCATGGACATATCAGATACTATCCTGGCCATTAATTTCGGCAAACCCATTACCGAAGGAAGGCCGGAAGAAGTACAGAAACACCCCGAAGT
>DAOUXC010000234.1 GCA_030666795.1 Desulfobacteraceae bacterium | reverse complement strand
GAGTGCTTCAATTGAGCGTTTTCGCTCAATTGGGGTAACACATTGCAGGAGACTTACCATGAAAGAGACGCAAAAATTGAACATTACAAAAAGCTGGGAACTCTACGAAGAGGCGTCCGGGTTGATTCCGGGAGGTGTTTTAGGGGCCAGAAAGCCCGGCGATTTTATCGAAGGAGAATACCCGATATTTCTTGAAACCGGCAAAGGCTGCCGCCTGACAGATGTTGACGGCAACGAATTTATCGATTTTCTGTGCGGTTACGGCCCCATCATCCTGGGTTACCTTGAACAAGAGGTGGATGACGCCGTTTGTAAACAGATAAAAGAAAAAGGGTTCTGTTTCACGCTGACACAAAAATTCCAGAATGAGCTGGCCAAAAAGCTGACCGAAATTGTGCCCTCATCCGAGATGAGCATTTTCCTGAAAACCGGCTCCGACGCCACCACCGCAACTATTCGTATTGCAAGGGCCTATACCGGCAAGATCAAGGTCATGCGTTGCGGTTACCATGGCTGGCATGACTGGTGTGTTGAAATGAAAGGCGGTATTCCTTCGAAATTTTACGAAGATGTCTTTGAATTTCAATACAACAGGCTCGATCAATTAGAAGAGCTGATGGCGACCCATGGCGATGAGACCGCTGCAATCATCATGACGCCGTTCGGTCATCCGAACCATCAAAAGATGCAGGAACCCGATCCCGGGTTTCTTGAAGGAGTAAGAGATCTCGCGGACAAGTACGGGGCGGTGCTGATCTATGATGAGATACGGACCGCCTTCAGACTCAGAATGGGCGGCGCGCAGGAGCTCTATGGAGTGACCCCCGATCTGACCGTGCTGGGAAAGGCGATTGCCAACGGATATCCGATTTCTGTTGTGACCGGTAAAAAGGACGTCATGATGGCGGCCGCGGACAAACTTTTTATCTCGTCGACCTTTTTTCCGAACAGCAAAGGCTTTGTGGCCGCGCTGAAGACCATAGAAATCCTTGAGCGGGACAAAGTGTTAGAGAATATCTGGGAAAAGGGCGACCGCTTCATGGAGAAGATCCGTGTGCTCTTAGACAAATACGATGTGGGAGCCGAGTTGACCGGCGTGGGCCCCATGTTCTACATCACCTTTGAAAAGGACGAAACAGGGGCATACAAAGGCAAACGTACGGACTTCTATACACAGCTCATCCGTAAAGGGTTCTTCTTTTCACCGTACCACCACTCTTATATCAGCTTTCGACACACGGAAGAAGACCTGGACCTGACCCTGACGGCCATTGAGGAATCCCTGGCGTATGTGAAAGAAAAATATTAGCCGACTAATTTGATTTCCCGAGTTTCAATATCCGAAACGCGCCTTGAATCACCAGAACAAACACTATTGCTCCTATTATAAGGTCAGGCCTGTTTGAATGTAGCAGGTGTACAAGTAGGCCTGCCGTGATGACACCAATGTTGATAATCACATCATTACTTGTAAAAATCATACTGGCTTTCATATGGGCTTCCTGACTCTTTGATTTTTGTAATAGATACAAACATGTGCCATTTCCTGCCAATGCGAAGGTGGAAACAATGATCATCGTCTCAAAGCCCGGCAATTTCTCAATTCCTATAAATCTTCGGATTACTTCAATGAAACCCATGACCGCTAAGACTATTTGAAAATAACCGCTGGTTCTGGCAATTCTTTTTTTTAAGGCGAGGGTGCCACCAACAGCAATCAGGCTTAATCCGTAAACAATGGAATCAGCCAACATGTCCAGACTGTCCGCTACTAAACCCATTGATCTTGAAAAAAAACCAGTTGTGATTTCAATAATGAAAAAACCAAAATTAATCCATAATACGGCCCACAACACTCTTCGTTGATTTGAATCTTCCGGCAAGACCATTTGGTTCGTTAGATCCGTTTCCATAAGCCTTGAACCGAGATTGAGTTGATGTATTGCGAACTCAATTTCGTTCAACCGCCCAACGTGATATATTGTTAATTTTCGGTTTTCGATATCAAAATCAAGTCCTCGAATTGATTCTATATCGTTTAGTTTGATCCGAATTAAATTCTCTTCGGAAGGACAGTCCATTTTGGCGATTTTAAAAACTGCTTTATCCATTGTTCTGTCTATTGTAGGACTTGGGGTTGATTATGGTTAAATGCTTAGGCGACGAGAATGGGCACGTGCCCATTTTTTCTACACGGAGTCCAGGACCTCCCGCACGGTTCGGGCCAGATCCGCTTTGAGAATAGGCTTAATGAGGAAGGCGTTTATGCCAAGGGCTTTGGCCTGAACCTCCGTGACCATTTCACTGAAGCCGGTACAGAGGATGATCGGGATGTCCTGACGGATCCCCATGATCCGCTGGGACAGCTCGAGGCCGGTCATATTGGGCATAATCATGTCGGTTATAACGAGATCAAATCTGCCCGGATCTGTCCTGAAAAGCTCGAGGGCCTCCACGCTGGATGTCCTGGGCTCCACGCTATAACCGAGGCCCTCCAGCATCTGCTTACCCATATCCACCAGGCTCATCTCATCGTCGACCAGTAAAACTCGCTCGTCTCCCCTCTGTATTGGCACTCGGACCGCCGACGCAGGCGCTTGCCTTTGCTCCACCGTGGGGAGAAAAACAGTGAAGGTGGAACCCTTCCCGGGTTCGCTTTCAACGGTTATGGTACCGCCGTGGCTTTTGACGATTCCGTGGGTCACAGCCAGTCCCATCCCCGTTCCACGGCCCTTCGTCTTGGTGGTGAAATAGGGTTCGAAAATTCTTTCTATCACTTCCTGCGTCATCCCCTGCCCCGTGTCCTCGATTCTGATCCGGACATACCTGCCCGGAAGCATACCCTGCCGGTCACCGGCGAATTCGTCGTGACCCACTTCCTCATCGACAATCTCTACGGTAAGAATGCCTGTACCACCTTCCATGGCGTGACCCGCATTTGTACAGAGGTTCATGAGTATCTGGTGGATCTGTGTGGAATCCCCCATCACCGTGGCTTCGCTCCGGCCCTGGAACCGGATATCTATGGTCGCGGGAAGGGAGGCCCTGATCAACTGAAGCGCCTCATTCACCACCTGCTCGATGTGGAAAGGTTCCATTTCCGGATTGCCCTGCCGGCTGAATGCCAGAATTTGCTTCACCAGTTCCCTGGCCCTTTTTCCAGCCCCAAGCACCTCTTCCATATTCGGTTTCACCGTGGAATCGTCGGCAAGGTCCACCATGGAGAGCTCCGTATAACCGATAATAGCGGAAAGGATATTGTTAAAGTCATGGGCAATGCCTCCGGCCAGCGTCCCGATACTCTCCATCTTTTGTGCTTGCTTTAGTTGCTCTTTCAGCCTCTCCGCATTTTCCTCCGCTCTTTTTCGTTCTGTGACATCTGTTGTCAAAATCAGGATCCCATCCACCTTTCCGGAGGCATCACGGACAGGGACAACGGACCTGTCCCAGAAGGTGTTCACCTGTTTTCCCTCCTTTTCCAGGGTCAATCTGTAGTTGTAGCGGGTGTTCGCCATGCCCGTGTCCCTGACGGTCTTGTACCATTCCTCCACCTGTTCCCGCCCCCATGGAGCATAATCGAAATAGGACATGCCCAGGCACTGTTCGGGCGCATGGGTGGTATAGGCCTCGATGAACCGGGCATAGGCACGGTTGTATTTACGAAGTATGAAATCACTGTCCAGAAAGGCAATCCCCGCGGGGATGTGGTCCATGATCGATTCGCTAAACTGCTTTTCCCTGACCAGGGAACGTTCTACCTCGTTTCGCTCCTCGAGCACGGCATAAAGATCGGATTTTATAAGGTCAATGCCGTCGAACACAGGGAGAAAAGGATGTGAAGGGTCGTCAGGTCTGCCGGAGGAGGTTTCTCCGGCCTCCCAATCCACGGATCCCAGGTAGTGCAGCAATTCGTTCACATATATTGAAAGCGGAAAACTCCTGTCCGTTTCTGCTCCCGGCTCAGGGGAAACCGGTCCGCCCTCGGCCATGGTCTGCCGGTCTTGGCGGACCATCTGAAGCGCACTTTCAAGATCCTTTGCCGTGCGGACCGAAAAGGGGGCAAAGGCACTGGTCATTCGGATGGCGGCAGTGAGGAGCCTGCTGGCACCGTAGAATATGTATATCCTAAAGCCGGGGTGGGCTGAAAACCATTCCCTCACGGAGTTGTAATAGAGATGCCTGGCTTTACGTGTACTTCCACGCACACCCAAAACCCCGTTAAGACAGTAGCAGGGACCCTGTGGGGAGCCCATGGCCGCGTAAACGGTGTCCATCATATCCATGATGTCCTTGACGTGCCGTACCTCAAGAAAACCCGTGGAAACCCCATGAATCACACGGCCGTTAATAACCCCATATTGTACGGAAAAGCCCCCCAACTGAAGATTCCATTCAGGTTTGGCATCCAACCCGGGAGGGATGGGGGTCAGTCCGGGACCCGGCTCCCCCGTCTTCCCAACATACTCATGGGGCCCCATATCCCGGAGCATATCCCGGGCATTCCGAAGACCCTCGGCGCAGTCTCCGGTGATAAGCGCCGGGAACCCCGTACTATAAATGTACCTGCCAAGCCTTATGCTCATATTGAACAGGGGGGAAGCCCCGCAGAACAGGACTGAGAGGATCCGTCGATGCGTCCTCAGATAATCGATAAAGAACTTCCTGCCCGCAAAAGAGACCCCTTTCAGCCGGGTGTAGTCCTCCAACTGGATGTAGGGGCTTCCGGCGGAAACACCTTCAGCCACGGCTCGGTCGATAATCCCGATGGCTGACTTGACGTCCTCAAGGGATGCATAACCCGAGGGCTGACTCAGGACCACCCGGGCTTCGAGGACACTGACCTTCACCCGGTAATCGGTATCGGGATTCGTGTACGTCCACTCGGGTCGATGCATGACGGGCAGACCTGTCACGGGACATAACTGCGTCTGCAAAAACCCGGGGGGGCCGTTTCCATCGGTATCCATAATGACAACCGCCTTTCACACATGAGAATTGGGGTCCAAGCCAACTAATGGATATTTAATCAATATGGGGACGGAATGAGGTTATCCTCAAATAATCAAATAAGTCTGCGTTCGCATGTGATTTGGGACCAAAACGTGATTAATTGCCTCATTATTCAAGGATCTTCCTATTCTCCCTTAAGTGATTTAGTTTTTTCAATTCCTCTTGAAAAGCAACTACATATCTTGCAGAAGAAACAGTATTTCCAATGTGATAAGGATGAAGCCCCTCAATTTTCACGCCTGGCTCAGGTCAGAAATTCGATTGCCGTGAGGGTGTAGATCCTGGCAGCTTCCACCAGCTTGACGATCTCCACCCACTCGTCCTTTTTGTGATTCAATGACGGATTGCCCGGTCCGCAGATGATAAAGGGCGCGTTCAGGGCCGGGGTGAAACGGGCCGCGTCCGTGAAGTATCCCACGCCTTTGTCCTCGGGCCGCTCTGCGGTAATTTCCTCAACCAGCCCATAGAATCTTTTCACAACAGGGTCCCCGGAAGATGTTTCTAAGGGTGGATTGTCCAGAATTACCCGGACGGATGCCCTGAAATCCTCAATGCCCGAGCGTTTTCCCACATCAGCGACAAGGTCTTCGATCCGTTGAACAATCTCGGCGTGGTCCTGGCCCGGCACGGTCCGCTGATCAACGGTGGCCACACATCGGGGCGGTATGGTATTGGTCTTGGTCCCTCCGGAGATTGTGTTGATGCTTCGCGCAAAATCCCCCAGCAGTGGGTGGGGTTCATAGGGCATTTCCAGTCTGTCGAGTCGGGAAAGGATCGGCACCATCATCATAAGCGCGTTTCTCCCGTCCCGGATGTTTGAGATGTGCGCGGCCTTGCCGCGGGTGGTGATCTCCACCCAGAGCGCGCCCTTCTCAGCTATGAACACCCCGTTGTTGCTGGGCTCGGGAATGAAGATGGCCTGGGCCGGTCCCAGGTCCCGGTTCTTCAGGATCTCCACGGCACCGAAGTTGTCTGTTTCCTCTCCCGCCGTAAACGCCAGCACCAGGTCTCCCCTGAGCGGGATATTTTCCGCGGCAAGCACCCTGACAGCAGCAAGAATGGCCGCGTCCCCGCTTTTCATGTCCGTGGAGCCCCTGCCCCAGATCTTTCCTTCTGCAACCCGG
>DAOUXC010000144.1 GCA_030666795.1 Desulfobacteraceae bacterium | reverse complement strand
TCTTGAGGAATAATTGTCGGACTTGCTTTCCAGCTTGATCCTTTCGTCAGGATAAAGGGGTGTGAGATTGTCAAAGAGGATCTTTTCTCTGGCTATTTCCGGATCTTCGTGATTGACCTTTTCTACCTTCAAAAGGGCGAAATATCTCTCAGAGTCTTTGGGAGGTCGAATCTGGCCGGCGGTTGTATCTCCCGTCCTCAAGTTAAAGCGGCGGATCTGTGATGGAGAGATATAAATATCATCGGGACCCGGCAGGTAATTTGCGTCAGTGGCCCTTAGAAAACCGAAACCGTCCGGCAGGATCTCGAGGACGCCCTCTCCGTATATGAGGCCGTTTTGCTCGGAGTGTGCCTGCAAAAGGGCGAAAATAAGGCTCTGCTTGGGCATACCGGAGGCACCCTCAATACGGAACTTCTTTCCCATCTCCGTCAATTCACTGATTTTCATTTCTTTCAGTTCTACAAGATTCATGCTTCATCTCCATTTAATGCAGTTTAAGTTTAGAATTTTCACAACCTTGTACAAGGTCTCTTCAATTTGTCATTTCGAACTCCCTGCCCCGGGGCGGAAATAAAGTCCGTGACAAATCTTTATGAGTAACAAATTAAAGACGTAAGGTTTGTCCCTGCGATCGAAGTCCCGCCACGACGGGATTCAGTATGACTTCTTGCCGGTCCGTCAAGTATTGGAATGCCCAATAGAAATTATTTCTCAGACAGTAAACCCATTATTCCAAATTGTGGAGCACGGCGGAGCTAAATCCTCTTATAAAGGCATATCGGTCCGCGATATGGGAAAAAGCTGAAAAGAATTCACAATGCCCCGGCTTCTGAGCAATTAGAGCAACCTTAAAACCCTTTATTGTGAGTTAGAGAAGTTGACTCAGCAGATTAGCGATGGAGTCTTATCAGATATCCGGTCTATACCGAATCCTCCAGAAGGCAGGAAAACTTTTAGATTGATCTATAATAATAGTTTTTTTGCCTATGTCAAGTCATTTAGTGTTTAACGGAACCCGCTAAATATTTAGGGGAATTCGAATTCATAGGGATATTTGGTTGAATAACGACCGACATTTCCATTATGGACTAAAGTTGCTACTTATTGAGCTATTACAATTGTTTAGCGTTTAACGATTGCAGGATTCGCACTGCGTGTGCCATGTCGTCCGGGAGTGGGGCTTCGAATTCCATATAATGTTCCAGATCCGGATGAACAAAGCCTAATTTTTTGGCATGGAGCATTTGCCTTTTTAGGGTGGGGAGCGCACCCTTTTTGTATAGCGGGTGTCTTTTCCACCATCTTTGACCATATCCGTAGACCGGATCTCCGGCAACAGGATGACCTATATGGGAAAGGTGAACCCTAATCTGATGGGTCCGTCCCGTCTTGATAATAACGGAGAGCAAAGAAAATTCGCCCTTAAATTCCTCAATTTTCTGCCACCGGGTAAAAGCCCTCCTTCCGCCGGAGGGCGTGACCGACATCTGTTTCCTTTTTTTAGGATGGCGGCCAATGGGGAGTTCTATCTTTCCCTCATTACCCCTGATCGCACCGTGCACCAAAGTCATATATTGCTTTTTCACCTCACCCGACTTGAACTGGTTGGCTAAGAAGGTGTGTGCACGGTCGCTTTTGGTCGCGACCATAATGCCGGAGGTATCCTTGTCAAGCCGATGCACGATACCCGGTCGTAATACGCCGCCGATCCCGGAAAGGTCGTGACAATGTTGCAGGAGGCCGTGAACCAGAGTGCCTGTAGCATGACCCGCAGCAGGATGAACCACAAGACCAGCCGGCTTGTTCAGTACAATGAGTGAATCGTCTTCGTAGATAATGCCAAATTCTACCGGTTCAGGTTTCAGGATGTACGGGGAGGCAGGAGGAATTAAAAGGGAGACCCGATCTCCTTTCTTTAGCTTGTAACTTTGTCGTGAACGGCTGTCGTTTACTTTTGCTTCACCGCTCTTTATGAGAGACTGAATCCTTGAACGAGATAGGTCAATTGAACGGGAGGCTAAAAAGACGTCTAATCGGATATCTTCACTGTCTTCATAAATCTCATAGAAGAGCATTCTATCTGATTCATGCCCCACTTTTTTATGAAAAGATTTTATCCAGATCCTTTTCTACCTGATCTTCATCAATCTTTCTGGCGAGAGATATTTCTTTGACCAAAAGATTCCTGGCGGTATCAAGCATTTTCCTTTCGCCAAACGAAAGGTCTTTGTCAAGCTTTAATATTAAAAGATCCCTGTAGACCTCGGCCACCTCAAAGGCGGAACCCGTTTTGATTTTGTCCATGTATTCTCTGTAACGGCGATTCCATGTCTGATTGTCAATGGTGACATCTCTCTTTTTAAGAATAGAATAAAGCCTTGAAACTTCCGTTTGACCAATGAGATCTCGCAATCCCACATTGTTGACATTACTAGTCGGGATCATGATAATCATGTTGTTATCGAGAATTCTCATGACATAAAAGTCCTGCTGGCAACCTGAGATCTCTTGTGCCTCGATTTTTTCAATCACACCAACGCCGTGCGCAGGATAAACGGCCAAATCACCTACATTAAACATTTAGACCCCCAATCATAACGGTCTCGCAAAATTCAAAAACAGAGAAATTATAACCACTAAAGTCAAGACGTTAGCCTATTCATAACGGCTGACACCGAAATTTTTACTTAACCGTCAATCAAAAAACACCAAGGACTCGTACCCATTGGACAATGGATCTTTTACGAATCCGTCAAAAGAAAGCCGGAAAAACGAGGGAACGGGAAGAAGGGGGGCTTTCGCCATCAGTCCCTTCATCCCGTCGCCCCTCATATCTACCGGTTTTTCTATTAGTTTCCTACATCAAAAACAGGCCCACAGCGGGAAGAATAGGCGCAATAACCAGCGAAACCACGGACATCAACTTGATAAGGATGTTCATGGCCGGACCCGAGGTGTCCTTAAACGGATCACCAACGGTGTCGCCCACTACAGCGGCCTTATGGTTGTCGGAGCCTTTTCCGCCAACGTTGCCTTCCTCTATCCACTTTTTCGCATTATCCCATGCACCGCCGGCATTGGCCATGAATAGGGCCAGAAACGCGCCCATGACCGTGGCGCCCAAAAGCATGCCGCCCAAGGTCTCTTTGCCTAAGAGAAAGCCCACGGCCACAGGGGTAAGCACTGCAATGAGGCCCGGGGCCACCATCTCCCTCAGGGCAGAGGTCGTTGCTATGGATACACAGGTCTTGGGGTCCGGTTTGGCCCCTTCTTTTCCTTCAAGGAGTCCGGGAATTTCACGAAACTGTCGCCGGATCTCTTCCACAATTGCGAAAGCGGCCTTACCCACAGACGTCATCGTGAGGGCCGCGCAGATCATGGGAACCATGGCGCCGATAAAACAGCCGATCACTACCATGGGGTTCCTCATATCAATGATTGTCAGACCAGCGGCCTGGGAAAATGCCACGAACAGGGCCAAGGCGGTAAGGGCCGCGGAACCAATGGCAAACCCTTTGCCAATGGCAGCGGTGGTATTGCCAAGGGAATCGAGACTGTCCGTGATTTTTCTTGTCTCAGGACCCAGCCCCGCCATTTCCGAGATACCGCCCGCATTGTCTGCAATGGGACCGTAGGCATCCACGGTCATGGTCGCGCCCACAGTAGCTAACATACCCACGGCGGAAAGACCGATGCCGTAGATCCCGGCAGTCTGAAAACCGACGAACGTGGCCACACAGATACCAAGGATGGGGAGATACGTGGACTGCATGCCAACGGCCAGACCGGCAATAATCACGGTTGCAGGTCCGGTCTTGGTCTGTTCGGCGATACGCTGGACAGGGGGCCCGGAAGTGTAATATTCAGCAAGAAGACCGATTGCAATACCGCAGAGGAGACCTGAAAACACGGCCCAGAAAGCGCCCCAGGGCATGCCGAGTGAATTGGTAACGATTGCGGTAAGGATGACAAAAATGATGGCAGCCACAAAGGTGGTGTACCTCAAGGCCCCCGCAGGGTTTCCTTTCTGAAATATCTTGATGGAGAAGACCCCTATGAACGAGCTGAGCATGCCTGCCATGACAACGAGGATCGGCATGGTCATGTATTTCAGCTTAATGACAGTGGGATCCAGACCTTTGAGTACGGGAAAGCTTGCAAGAAATTCGGGTGTAATGGTCAGGGTGGCGGCAATGGCAATGGTGGCGATCACCGAGCCGACAAAGGACTCGAAGATATCAGCGCCCATGCCTGCAATATCGCCCACGTTGTCGCCCACATTGTCGGCAATAACTCCCGGATTTCGCGGGTCGTCTTCCGGAATACCTGCTTCCACTTTGCCAACTAAGTCGGCCCCAACGTCAGCGGCCTTGGTATACACGCCACCGGCCACACGGGCAAACAGTGCAATGGAGCTTGCGCCCATGGCAAAGCCGTTTATATATTTGGCGGTCTCCGGGTCACCACCGTAATACCAGAACCAGAACCCCAGGCCCAAGAGTCCTAAGCCGGCCACGGCCAGACCCATGACCGAGCCTGAAAAATAGGACACATTCAATGCCCTGGCCTGACCCGATTCTGTCGCGGCCTGGGCCGTCCGGGAATTCCCCCTGGTTGCTGCCGTCATACCTGAAAAGCCTGCCAGCATGGAGCAGAAAGCGCCCGTTACAAAGGCAACCGATGTCTTCCACTCACCAAGAACAAATCCTAACAGGAGAAACACGGCTGCAATAAAAATGACTAAAATGGAATACTCCTTTTTTAAAAAGGCCATAGCACCTTCATGAATCGCCTCTTCAAGTTCCTTCATCAGATCCGTACCATTGGGCTGCTTTTTGACATAGCCGTATATCAACCAGGCAATGATCAGACTCAAAATCCCTAAAAAGGGTGCGTAAACAGTTAATCCCTGCATCAGTTTCTTACCTCCTTATTTAATAAGTTTTGGCAATTGATTTGACTCATTGCCTGTTCAACCCCCTCCGAAACAACCAATTCGCATGCGTGAACCGCCATGCGGATCACTCTTTCCATAATTTCCTTTTCGTCGCTGTAAAACGGCGATAAAACATAATCTTCGATGTTTTCCTCGAAACGAGGGCGCCCTATGCCGACCTTGATCCGGGGAAATTGCATACTGCCCAAATGCTGAATAATGGACAGCACGCCCTTGTGCCCGCCTGCGCCGCCATTATTGACAACCTTTATCCTCCCAACCGGCAGGTCAATGTCGTCATGGATGACCAAGATCTCTGTGTTAGCCAGATCATAATAATCAACACAGGCCCTTACCGACTGACCGCTCAGGTTCATAAAGGTCAGTGGGCAAAAGAGTATGACTTTTTTATCCTGAATCCTTGTAAGGGTATTCCTTGACTGGAAACGTCGGTTGGTAAGACTTACTCCCAGACCCTGGCTCCACAGGTCGATTACCTTGAAACCCGTGTTGTGCCTTGTGTCTTTATATTTCTGTCCGGGGTTGCCGAGGCCTACAATCAAGAAACCTTTAAGGACTATCATTCACCCCCTTTCTTTTTATCTGATGGTTCTTCGGCACTTTCGCCTTCCGGCTCTGCCGTTTCTTCCTCAATCTCCAGACCTTCCTCTTCTTCTTCTTTCTCTTCAACCTCTATCGTGGGTGCCGCCACAACGGCTACGGTCAGATGGCCCTCCTCCAAAGAGGTGATTCCCACCGGAAGTTCAATATCCCGGATATGGACCGAATCGCCGATATCGAGGCCGGATACATCTATCTCAAAGGCATCGATCAATTTGTCTGGCAGACAGGTGATAGTCAATTCTCTCCTGATATGCTGGAGTATCCCGCCGTTTGAGGCCCCTATGGGGGTATTAATCAACTGAATCTGAACAGCTACAGTGATTTCCTTATCCATTGATATCTCATAGAAGTCGGCGTGAACATAGTTGTCTTTGACAGGGTCGACCTGAAGGTCCTTCAATATGGCCTTTTTGGATTCTGTCCCTTTATCCGATTTCACCTGGAGGTCAAGGATAATATTTTCACCGCTTGCCTGTTTCAGAAGCTTTTCCAGTTCAGGATAATCAAGGGCCAACATGACGGTTTCGGTTCCGGGACCATAGAAAACGGCCGGAACCTGATTATTTTTTCTGAGCTTTCTGGCTGCCCCTTTTCCGGTTGTTTTTCTTATATAGGCAGCAAGGACTGGTTGTGTCATTTATTTCCTCCAATTGGGGCGAGGCCCCTAAGTTCGATTTTTCACAAAGTAAAAAAAATACCCACACCTGGGCATTTTGACGACTAAACAAATAATGTGCTGACGGAATGAGAACTATTGATTCTCTTGATGGTTTCTCCTAAAAGTTCCGCAATGGATAAAGACGTAATTTTTTTGCAGGCCCCGGTTTTGCCATTGAGCGGTATGGTATTGGTTACGACAAGGCTGTCCATGGGTGATGCCTCGATCCTCTCTATGGCTGGGCCTGACAGGACGGCATGGGTACAACAGGCGTGGGTGGCGGATGCTCCCCTTTCAATGAGGGCCTGTGCCGCCTGGGTCAATGTGCCTGCGGTATCTACCATATCATCAAGAATAATGGCAGTTTTCCCCTCTACTTCTCCGATAATGTTCATGGCCTCGGCAACATTGGGGGCCTCGCGCCGCTTATCAATAATGGCTAAAGACGCGTTCAGGCGTTTGGCAAAGGCCCGGGCCCGCTCCACGCCCCCGGCATCGGGCGAGACAATAACCAGATTATCCTGAAAGTTACTCAGAATGTATTTCAATAAAACCGGGGCCGCAAAAACATTGTCCACCGGGATATTAAAATAACCCTGGATCTGTCCGGCGTGCAGGTCCATGGATACGACCCTGTTTGCCCCGGAGACAGTCACCAGATCGGCCACAAGTTTGGCGCTGATAGGGACCCGGGGCTTTACCTTTCGATCCTGGCGTCCATATCCGTAGTAGGGGATCACCGCTGTAATCCGCTTGGCAGACGCCCTCCTAAGGGCATCCATAATAATCAAAAGCTGCATGAGGTTGTCATTGACAGGTGTGCAGGTGGATTGGATAATAAATGCGTCCCTCCCCCTGACATTTTCCTGTATTTCAACCTGGGTTTCCCCGTCACTGAAGGTCTTTGTAGTGATCATACCGGGATTGATACCCAGGTAGTCACAGACTTCAAGCGTCAAGGTCTGGTTAGAGGTTCCCCCAAAAAGCTTCATTTCCGGTTCAAATGCCATATCAATATAAGCTCAATTAAAAAGTGGCTGGGGTGGGAGGATTCGAACCCCCGAATGCGGGCGCCAAAGGCCCGTGTCTTACCACTTGACGACACCCCAACAAAAGAGATTGACGATTTTCGATTGAAGATTGACTATTTGCAGGAGTTCCTTAATTTACAAATCTTCAATCTTCAATCTTCAATCTTCAATTCTCAGATTCCCTCTACCACGAACATGTTCCCCAGGTCCCGGGATATAAGGTGCCTTTTAGCCGATAATGCCTGGTCTTTTGACTCAAAAATGCCAAAGACGCTGGGCCCGCTTCCGGTCATCAAAGCACCCTTTGCCCCTCCATCCACTAAGGATTTCTTGATCGTGTTGATGACGGGAAAATGAGAAGCGGTTACCGTTTCCAGATCATTTTCGAGTATGTCAGCTATGTCAAACGATCCTGATTCTAAATAGGTGATTATAGAGTCATATTCCCCTGTTGTCAACTTTAATTTCAAGTTTGCGTAGACCCACGCGGTTGAGACTTTAACGGGCGGCGTAACGATAACATACCAGAGTTCCGGCCATTTTTTAATGGGTTGTAAAATTTCCCCAATCCCCCTGGCCACGCATGGTCTGTTCTTGAGAAAGAATGGTATATCCGCCCCTAAGCTGACGGCAAGTTCTGCCAATTCCTCGGATGTAAGGGGATTGGAACACATGTCATTCAGGGCCATGAGCGTACCGGCCGCATCGCTGCTGCCGCCTCCCAAGCCGGCGGCAACGGGAATGTTTTTGATGAGTTTTATGGAGAGCCCGGACTCAATGCCGGTCCGGGAAAAAAAGGCCTGGGCCGCCCTGTAAACAAGATTCTCTTCATTATCGGGTATAAAGATGCCCTTGCAGGTGAGTTTGATCCGGCCCCTGAGGGTCATTTCCAGTTCAAGATGATCAAACAGGCTGACAGGGACCATGATTGAGACCAGTTCGTGGTACCCGTCCGGTCTGCGACCGGTCACCTTGAGCCGGATATTTAGTTTGGCAGGGGCAAGTAATTTACTATTTTTGATTGAAGATTGACTATTTGAGGCAAAACGCTTGATTTTGGAATTTTGCATGCTCAAATTTTCAATCCTTAAATCTTAACTCGTGCCCATGTATTAATGAAATGAGGGGACTATCAAGTGTCCAATTCAGAAATGAGCAATTTTTTACAAGATC
>DAOUXC010000133.1 GCA_030666795.1 Desulfobacteraceae bacterium | reverse complement strand
GGAGGAGGACAGCAGAGGGAGGGGGCATCACCCGCCCATAACTACCTGAAATCACCAGGCCGAGAAGCTCGGAATCGAAGAAAAGACTGCTTTAACCTTCTGAGCTGCCGACTTCATATCCGAACAGTTTCCCGGTACTAATTTGTCGGATGAGCCCAATTTTTTTCTTCATTCCGGACAAAAAAGGATTTACCATACCAATGAAATACCAAAGAGTTTTTGTTGATTCCATAGGTTATGAACTGCCGCCGGTCGTCGTTACTTCCTCGGAATTGGAGGCGCGGCTCAAACCCATGTATGACGCCCTACACATCTCGGAAGGACAATTAGAGGCCCTGACGGGCATCATAGAACGGCGGTGGTGGGAAGAAGGATATGAACTGTCAACCGGGGCCACTGCCGCGGCCCGTAAGACACTTGCCACTTCAGGGGTCAGACCCGAAGACATTGAAGTATTAGCCTACGCGGGTGTTTGCCGTGAAAGTTTCGAACCAGCAACCGCATGCCGAGTGGCAGCCGGGCTCGGCGTCAATACCGGGGCCACTGTTTATGATATAAGCAATGCCTGTTTGGGCGTCCTGAACGGTATGATAGACATCGCGAACCGTATTGAACTCGGGCAGATCAAGGCAGGGCTGGTGGTGTCCTGTGAAACCGCAAGGCCGATTAACGATATTATGATAGAAGACATGCTTAAAGCAAAGAGCATGGAGCTTTTCATGACCTCTTTGGCCACTCTGACCGGCGGTTCCGGGGCTGTGGCCGTACTGCTCACGGACGGCTCTTTTTCTTCCACAAAACGCACACAACTAATAGGTGGCGTAACCAGGACCGCCCCGGAATACTATGGCCTGTGCCGCTGGGGAATCAACACTCAGGAAGCAAACCTGTTCACCCAGTCCATGTCCACGGATTCCGTTTCCGTCATGAAATACGGCGTCGAGTTGGGAGCACTCACATGGGAGGCATTTCTGAAGGAGATGAACTGGACAGGGGATCAGGTGGACAAGATTATCTGTCATCAGGTGGGATCGGCCCATCAGGACCTTATCTTGAAGACCTTGGGAATCACGGCGGAAAAGGATTTTCCCACCTATGCTTACCTGGGCAACATGGGAACCGTTTCCCTGCCGCTTACGGCGGCACTGGCCGAGGAAAACGAATTTCTCAATCCAGGTGACCGCGTAGGCTTTCTGGGTATCGGAAGCGGCCTCAATTGCCTTATGTTAGGGCTTGTGTGGTGAAGCCCCGGAAAATAGATGTAATAACGCACGACGTTTATGTCTGGTGTGTTTCCCTGGAAGTGGATAAGGCTTCGCTGAAATCGTTTCAGCAGTTCCTCTCAGAAGAAGAACGCAATAAAATCAAACGGCTTCGATTTGAAAAGGCGAGAAACAATTTCATAGCCGCCCGATACTATTTAAGACATATTGTCGCACCATATCTGAATGCCAAACCTGAGGATCTGGAATTTAAATACGGTCCTTACGGCAAACCCTTGTTGGCAGGAAAATTTGAAAGCACGGACACGTGTTTTAACATGTCTCACTCACATGGCCTGGCGCTTTATGCAATAACATCGGGACGGGCAGTGGGAGTTGATATTGAAAAAGTGCGGCTTGACCTTGACTGCATTAAGATAGCAGAGCGCTACTTTTCACCGCAAGAGGTGGAAGCCTTGCGAAGACTGCCCAAGGATCAGCAAAGACAGGGGTTCTTCAACTGCTGGACACGCAAAGAGGCCTACTTGAAGGCAAAAGGGGAGGGTTTTTCTTCCCCTGCCGACCGGTTCCAAGTCTCCCTTGCCCCCGGGGAACCAGCCGCACTGCTCGATCATAGTTCGGGCCCCGCGGAAGTTGCCAAATGGTCCATCGAGGACCTGGATGTGGGTGACGGTTACACGGCAGCACTTGCAGTGGAAGTCCTCAAAAATGCCTGAAGCTAAAATTGATATAGCCGCAAAAAGGCGCAAAATGCACAAAAAGTAAAAATTACATGTTGTAATATCAACTAGTTATGGGCTTCAGAAACATAAATTTGGGCTTTTTACAAGTTCATCAAAATCGTAGGGCGGGCCACCGTGCCCGCCAATTAATAGCATTAACATTCCTTATCCTTCCATCCCCTCTCCCCTGGAGGGAGAGGGTTAGGGTGAGGGGCTAAGCCACATGAAAATTCCCGGACATCTCTACCCATTTGACGGGCACTACCTCAATTTGAACGGACTCCGCTATCATTACCTGGATGAAGGGACGGGTGAACCCGTCGTCATGGTACACGGAAACCCCACCTGGTCCTTCTACTACCGGGAACTGGTCAAGGCCCTGAGAGACTCTTATCGCACCATTGTACCGGATCACATGGGGTGCGGTTTATCGGATAAGCCTGATGATGAGCATTATCCTTATACCCTTGCACGCCGCGTAGACGATCTTGAGGCCCTTTTAAGGCATCTTGAAATTGATGACAATATCTCCTTGATACTTCACGACTGGGGAGGGATGATCGGAATGGCCTATGCCGTACGGCATCCCGAAAGCATAGACCGAATTGTACTTTTGAATACTGCCGCGTTTCATAAGCCCGACACCAAACCTTTTCCCTGGCTTTTGTGGCTTTCCCGCGACCTGGGGCTTGGCGCACTGCTCATTCAAAAATTCAATGCCTTCAGCCGCGTGGCCGCGCGTATATGCTGCAGACGCAAGCCAATGCCCAAAGAAGTCCGCAAGGCCTACTGTGCCCCGTATGAGGAAAACAGCATTGCCACGTTGATGTTTGTCAAGGATATCCCCCTGCGACCCGGAGACGAGGCTTATGACCTGGTAACCGAGGTGCAGGAAAGACTTTCAATGTTTCGACACGTTCCCGTGCTCATCTGCTGGGGGGATAAGGACTTTGTGTTTGACGAACATTTTTTAAAAGAGTGGATCGATATTTTCCCGCAGGCACAGGTCAATCGTTTCCCTGACTGCGGCCACTATGTCCTTGAAGACGCCACGGAAGAAATTATTGGCCTCATTCAGGAATTTTTGAAAAAAGAGTAAATTGCTCTTGAAGACTTACGAGATACATCATGACCACACATGATTTCGTAAATATCGCCTCTTTCCTGCCCGTCATGGCAAAAAAGCAGCCCCTTGAGAAGGCCATTATCGTTCCCAAGGGCCGGGACAGGGACGGAGGACCCAAATACACTCATTACACTTTTGAGCAATTGAATAGAGAAAGTGATTGTATTGCCAGGGGTCTTGAAGAGGTTGGTATAGGACGGGGTGTGCGCACTGCCCTCATGGTCGGGCCCAGCCTGGATTTTTTTGCCCTGACCTTTGCCATATTCAAGACGGGCGCGGTGCCAGTAGTTATTGACCCGGGAATAGGAATCAAGAACCTCAAGAAGTGCCTGGCACAGGCCGAACCCGATGCCTTTATCGGAATACCCAAGGCACATCTGGCCCGCATCCTTTTCGGCTGGGGCAAAAAGACCATCCGGACCACTATTACCGTGGGCAGACGCCTTTTATGGGGAGGTCTCAGCCTTTCCCGGGTAAAGAAAAAAGGTCAATCGAATACGCCTTATGAGATGGCCCGGACAGAGGGCCATGAGATGGCGGCAGTCCTTTTTACGAGCGGGGGCACGGGCACACCCAAGGGGGCCATCTATACCCACGCCAACTTCGCGGCCCAGGTAGAAATAATCCGCAAGACCTACAACATTGTACCCGGTGAAATCGATCTTGCCACTTTCCCCCTCTTTGCCCTGTTCGATCCCGCCTTGGGCATGACCACTGTCGTCCCGGACATGGACCCTACCCGTCCGGCCCACGTTGACCCTGAAAAAATAATCGAAGCGATCAAAGACTTCGACATAACCAATATGTTCGGTTCCCCGGCCCTGATTAATCGCGTGGGACGTTACGGGTCCCAACATGGCGTAAAGCTCCCTACCCTTCGTCGCATCATCGCGGCCGGTGCTCCCATGCCTCCTGCCGTATTGGAAAGATTCTGCACCATGCTCTCTCCCGGTACCCAGGTTTTTACCGGTTTCGGGGCCACCGAGTCCATGCCTGTCTGCTCCATCGGGAGCAATGAAATCCTGGGCGAGACAAGACACGGGACCGACGAAGGCAAAGGGGTGTGTGTCGGCCGTCCGGTTGAGGATGTGACCGTTTCGGTGATCAAAATAAGGGATACACCAATATTCGAATGGGATGATGCTTTAAGGCTTGCCACAGGTGAAATAGGAGAGATCACAGTCAAAGGTCCCGTTGTTACCAGTGCCTATTATAAGAAAGAAGAGGCAACCGAACTTGCAAAGATTTATGAATCGGACGGCAAAGGGTTGTGGCACCGCATGGGGGACCTGGGCTTTTTCGACGAAAAGGGCAGGTTATGGTTTTGTGGCAGAAAATCTCAGCGGGTGATAACAGAATCAGGGCCCCTTTTCACCATCCCCTGCGAGGGTGTATTTAATACGCATCCTGATGTCTACAGGACCGCGTTGGCGGGCGTTAATATGCATGGAAGCGTTCAACCGGTCTTGTGCGTTGAGTTGGAGGAAGGTTCAAAGGGTGTGGATAAGGAGAAGGTGAAACGGGAACTGCTCGAGCTTGGCGCGTCAAAGCCCCACACAAAAGACATCAGGACCATCCTGTTTCACGACTCGTTTCCAGTGGATATTAGACATAATGCAAAAATATTCCGCGACAAACTCGCTGTATGGGCGGAAAAAAAGCTGACATGAAAGCACTTGTTACAGGTGGCGGAGGATTCTTGGGAAAGGCTATTATCTCTCAATTGCTTGCGCGGGGAGATGAAGTGCGCAGCTTTTCAAGGGGAGACTACCCTGATCTGCGCAAGCTCGGTGTGGATGTGGCCCGGGGCGACATCTCCAATGGCCGTGCCGTGGCCTCTGCTTCTAAAGGTTGTGACACAATCTTCCACGTTGCTGCCAGGACAGGCATCTGGGGACCTTATGAAGATTACTATAAGACCAATGTGACGGGTACCAAAAACATCCTGGCCGCCTGCAGGCAGCATGGAATCACCCGACTCGTATATACAAGCACACCCAGCGTGGTCCACGCAGGAGGAGATGTAGAAGGTATTAACGAATCCGCGCCATACCCCGAACACTTTGAGACCCACTATCCGAAAACCAAGGCCATTGCCGAACAGATGGTCCTCAAGGCCAATGGTGAAGACCTCGCGACCGTTGCCATTCGCCCCCACCTGATCTGGGGACCGGGGGACCCCAATTTCCTTCCCAGATTTCTCGAGCGCGCCAGGGCGGGCAGGCTTCGCAAGTTGGGGAAGAAGCCTCATCCTGTAGACTGCCTGTATATTGACAACGCGGCAGAGGCCCACCTGCTGGCCGCGGACCGCCTGGCACCGGGTTCAACCATTGCGGGAAAGGTATACTTTATCTCCCAGGGAGAGCCCATAGACATCTCCGAGTTGATGAGCCTTATAATAGGAACAGCGGGATTCCCGCCCATAGACCGCACCATACCGCCCGCCGTGGCCTATGCAGCAGGCTGGCTTCTCGAAATATTATATTCCGCCTTACACATTAAAAAAGAACCGCCCATGACCCGCTTTCTGGCAAAACAACTCTCCACATCCCACTGGTTTGACATCAGCGCCGCCAGAAGGGACCTCGACTACAATCCCACTGTCTCCATTGAACAAGGCCTCAAGCGCCTTAAAGAATGGCTTCGCGACCAGCCAAATATATAGTTTTGACGGGATAAACGGGCCTGCCCTGGCGCGACTTATGTAGAAACTAAAATGGGCATCATTCAAATGTCCTGACTGTAGCCATGGACGCCTGCCCTGCAAATCCAGGTCTGGGCCAGGGATCGACATAATTTCTTTGCAGCTATTCAAATCAACCAAAAATGTTCCCTATTCCGGGATAGACCAAAGGCTTTTTCATGCTTTAGATGATTACAATATCCTTGCTATTTTATTTTAAATTGTGCCATATTAATCTAAGACAAAAACCAAGGATTAACTAGCCAATAGTCAATATCATTGAATAATTTCTTTATACTTAATGAGTGTGAAACGATATTTGAGGTGATTAAAGGAAGATATGGCACAGAGATCATTCAAAACCGATGAAAGCTTTTTGGAAAAACTTGCCATTGGCGCAATCGGTACCCAAAAGGTTATTGAAGATTTGACGAATCAAGGTCATACTCCAGTTGAATTAGAAAGGGGTTCTACTGGTTATAAAATATGGAAAACGATTAAGATTAAAAGAGTCCGAGTCCCTGATATTCTCTGTATAAATTCAGGTATAAGGATTGAATCAAGGGCCAAAACTAAACTCCTTATTACAATGTCACATTCTTCGGCAGATGAGACACGCGGCTGGGATTTTGGTTTGAAGGATGAAGATTTTGCAGCATTGGTGGTGTGTGAAAAGAGTGGCGATGAACCTGTTGATTGGGTAGCAGATAACAACGTTCAATATATCAAAATAGTTGATCTGCGTAAGGCACTAGCGGATAACAAGGTTATTCAGGAAAAACCTAAGGGAGCGCAAGAAGGTTTTGAATCTCGTTTAACCTGGCCTAGCTCGGTAGCAAGTAGTGATGGCCAAGTTATAAACATCTCAAGTAGAATTAAATTCAAAAGAAGCTTTGATAGCCGGACTATATCGTTAGCATTAACGAAGAAAGGTATAGAATTAACTCCTTGTGTTGTAGAAGGAGAAAAAATCTATCGGCATCAAATATTGGCATCAGTAACCCCTGTGCTAAGAGAAATCCCCACGAGAGAAATTGACCCTCAGAATTATTATCAAAATTTGTTAACAAGTGCCTCAATTTCAGAAAGATACGGCGCTGCCAAGGCTTATTCTTTTTTAAAAGGTCAATTTGATACAAATCCGCTAATAGAAAGAATCAACGACGGTGCAGAGCACATATATGTAAAGCTGGAATCTGCTGCTGCATTAGCCAGATCAAACGCCCCAATTGGCTACAACTTTATTGAATCCATTTTGAATTCTGATTATTTAGAGCATCGTTTAGAGGCTGTCATCATACTGGGTGAGCTGCCTTCTGAACAATCCGGCAAACTCCTTATACAAGTCCTTGCAGATGGATTACAGCACGAAGATTTATGCTTCATACTACACCTCCTGTGTTTAATCAGATATGACCTTTGGAAATAGACGTCGTTTTTTAAGATTTTTTCCTTGTTCTTTGGTTGGTGCATTTGGCCCTGGTGGTTCAAAAAGACAGCAGTTTTTATCGTTATACGCATATCCGCAGACAAGACCATGCCTTCTCCATATCTTGACAGTTTGGGGATTTATACCAAGCCTGTCCGACATTTCATCCAAGGTCAACATTCCATCCTCACGGAGACGGTCATAACGACTTTTGAGTCCGTACTCCCTACGGATTCGTGCAATAATATGTGAATGGAAAGGTCTCCCTGTACCAGAACGTAAATCCTGCTTGTTTAATATATCTGCAATCTGCTTGTCCGTTTGTTTATACATTAGATGGTCTACTTTTTTAACTATCTCTTCCGGCGTCTTCCACTTCTTCCAAGACGGTAACGGGAGAGGGAGAGTCAATGTTGTATTCATCCCACCCTTAAATCGTACATGCGCAGTAATCACCTCTTTTTTTATCAACGTGACATCTTCAATGAGTAGACGGACCATCCGCTTACGATCGCGATCCAGTGTCTTGGGATCTTTCCATAACCGGGGAAAGTCAGTGGCAAGTTCCATGACACGTATACGCTCATCCTCATCCACCAGCATCTGGTCCTTTTGCCGCTGACGTTCGTAGTCCTCTTGTGCCTGTTGTAAGGCACGAAGTTTTTCATTCCATTCTGCTTCAAGCATATCGGCCACAAGTCGATTGTTGGGATCAACTTGCATATACCGTTGTCTGGCTAAATCTGCTTGATAACGCGCCCTTTTCACCTGTTTAAAACGAAGGCGGTCCGCTTCTTCCAGCCTGGCCGAAAATTCCTCCTGGACCCTTAAGGCTACTTCGAGTGTCATGGGCGTCAGAGTTTCCAGCAAAAGATCAGCAATTACTTTATCGATACCAGCGCCAGGAATATGTTGGCAGATCCGGTGACCATTTTTAATTCCTTCTCGTTGACAGACATAAACCGGATACAGCTGATTGCTGCGCATGTGATAACGAATAGTCATCCTTGTACCACAGAGCCCGCAAAGGACTATACCTTGCAGCAACGCAGGCCCTTCACGAGGCGGACTTTTCCGACGTTCTTTTCCATGGGCTTGAGCGGATTCCATAAGACGCCTCTGATTATCCTGGAATTCAGCCCATGATATATATCCCTCATGCGCTTCAGGAATCAAGGTATGCCATTCCTGTTGCGGCAACTTCTCGAAAAATATTCGTCCATCCACTCCTTTACGTGTCCGTGTCCTACCATAAAAAAATGCTCCAGCATAGCGAGGATTATGAAGGATTTGCAATGCCCGAGAATGGTTCGGCTCTCCCAATATGAGTTCTCCTTTTTTGGGCCCTGACCGAGGGCGTCGTGGAAACAGAATGCCTTGTTTGTTGAATTCCTTTACTATTGACAGTGCTGAACCAGTACGGCGAAATATTTGGAAAAACAGGGTGATCGTTTCACGTACTTGTTTGTCTGGATCCAGCCGTACTCGTTCATTGTTATCGTAAACAAACCCGATCGGCAACGGAGTAGTCAACTCCCCCCGACGTGCCTTATTTAAAATGCCTCCCCGAAGACGTGCCCTCAAAAAATGCAGCTCCGCTTCACTCATTGTACCCTTCAATCCTAAGAGAAGACGATCATTGAAATCATTTGGATTATAGATACCGTCCTCATCCAAGATCAATGTATTCGATAGTGCGCAGATTTCCAGTAGCCGGTGC
>DAOUXC010000167.1 GCA_030666795.1 Desulfobacteraceae bacterium | reverse complement strand
CTATGCGGAGGTTCCTCTGATCGGGGCAAACGTGGCGGGTCTGCTTACCATAAACAATAAGACCTGGAATAAACTGCCAAAAGAGGTGCAGGATATTCTTGTAGAGACAAGCAACGACTACACATGGAACGTCTATGACCGCTGCTTGGCCGAATTGGCAAAAGCCCGAAAAACAATGAAAGATGCGGGGGTGAAGATCGTCTCTGTTCCGGATACCGAGTTGGCTCGCTGGGCGAAAAAACTTGAGGACAAAGGGGTGACTGCCAAAACCATCGCGAATGCGGAGGCTCATGGATGGCCGGCGGAGGAAATCGCGAAGCATTTTGTGAAGGAGCTGCAGGCCGAGGACGCAAAATTTTTGTATCCTTATCGTTTGAAGTAAGAAACAGCCAAACGGGCAATAATGATTGGCCGGTGCCTCCTGTTCGGTCATGAGGCGCCGGCCTAACCGAGCATGTCATGTCCCGGATTTATTGCCTGAAAACTGGGATAAAGTCTCACAGGGTGAAACAAAAATGACAGACGTTAAACACCTTTTGTCGCGTACATATAAGATTGCGCTCCAAACACTTAATTATGTCGCAGTCGTCCTTATTTTCTATTTGTCGGTTTCCGTGACTGCGGACGTTGTGGCCCGGTTTGCGTTCAACCACCCAATTCCCGGGACGACGGAGCTTGTTCGGCTGTGCATGGTTCTGGTCATCTTTCTGGCATTTCCCTACACAATGCACGAGGACCGACACATAAGAACGACTGCCATTGCAGGGCATTTCCCTCCGGTCGTGAGGCTTTGCGTTGATACCTTTGCTTTTGTGCTGGGAGCGACCCTTTTCGCTTTGCTCTGTATCTTTGCCTCGAAGTCTGCTTGGACTTCCTGGGTTGTGCGGGAATTTGAAGGAGTGCAACTCAGGGTCCCGACCTTTCCAGCACGTCTTGCCATCGTTATAGGAGGTGGCTTTTTGTCTATTGAATGTTTGATTAAGGCCTGGAAGAGCTTTAGGCTGCTTTTCGGCAGGCGCTACGAGCAAAAGGACGAAAAAGAGGAATAGGGAGAAGGACAGAGAAAATATGGCGGCAGAGGAACCCGGGCTTTATGGACAGAAGTGTATCGAAAGAAATTTATTAAAACCATTAGCTAATAGATAGTCTTATACTAACATAAGGAGGATAGAGATGAAGTACTTAGTATCAGAAAAAGCCGCATTGATTATTCAGGATTTGCAGAACGACGTCATTACCGAAGGCGGAGCATGGTCTGATTCCGGCGCGCCGGAGCATGCGAAAAGCCAGAATTTGGTTGAGAATGTCAAGGGGCTTGCTGCTACAGCCCGAAAGGTTGGCATTCCGGTAATCCACGTGCACTACCTGGTAGAAGAAGGGGCTCCCGGGCTGAAACAAAACGCTCCTCTGTTCTGGGGAGTCAGGGGAGAAAATGCCCTTGTCCGTGGCAGTTGGGGAGGCGCACCGGCGGACGGACTTGAGCCAAAGAAGGGAGATTTCGTTGTTGAGAAGATGCGAATGAATGGTTTTTACTGCACGAATCTGGACAACCTTCTAAGGGGATTAGGCGTGGAAACGATCGTCATCACCGGCGCGTGGACGAATATGTCCATTGAGCATACTTCACGGCACGGCGCTGACGCAGGCTATGAGATTGTCGTCGCAAGCGACGGGACCTCAACCATTGATGACGAATGGCAAAATGCCGCTCTGAATTACGCGTTGACAAACATTGCGACAGTGGCGGGATGCAGCGAAATCGGCGAAGCAATGGAAAAGGGTGCTGGACCCGTCCTCGGTGGCGTACACGCCAAATCACCAAATCTCTATGATCTTATCGGTGATCTGGAACGGATCGGGACCGGGTTTATGTTTACTGAAGGACCGATTTGGAACAAAGAAGGTAAGTTCCTGCTCTTTAGCGATATGCCTGGTGACGTGCGACGGATGTGGTCTGAGGCGGATGGTGTCAAAGAGGTGATGAACCCAAGCAACAAATGCAATGGGATGACGTATGACGCAGACGGAAATCTTATCGTCTGCGAGCATAGCACGAGTACAATTGTACGAGAGACGCCCGATGGAAAGAGGGAGACCATTGCTTCCCACTATGACGGCAAGGAGCTGAACTCTCCCAATGATGTCCTGGTTGGGAATGACGGATCCATTTATTTTACGGACCCGCCCTTCGGAAGGGTACCGGTTTTTGGAGTTCCTCGTGAAAGGGAACTGGATTTTCAAGGTGTCTACAGGATCCCACCCGGCGGAGGGGATGTGGAACTGATGTTTGATGACTTTGAAACGCCCAACGGTCTTTGTTTTTCGCCGGACGGGAAACTCCTTTACATTAATGACAGTACAAAAGCTCACATCCGGGTTTTCGATGTGGCTAAAGATGGAACACTCGGAAATGGCCGGATGTTTTTCGATAAAATCGGCCAGGGCATACTGGAGGAAGGAATCCCGGACGGCATGAAATGCGATGAACTGGGCAATATATACGTATCGGGGCCCGGAGGAGTTTGGGTGATAAACGAAAAGGGTGAGCATTTGGGGGTCATAAATATCCCGGAAAACGTAGGAAATCTCAACTGGGGAGACTCCGATTGGAAGACCCTGTTTATTGCGGCGTCCACGAGTGTTTACCGGATCAGAATGAATGTAGCGGGATGTCCTTCTTGCTATATGTGATGTGAGAATTTGTTCCGGCTGTTGAACGAGCCTAGTGTCATGTCTGCTTGACATGACACTAGGAAACTGTCTGAAAGCTCGCTGAAGTTGTCATTTCGAGCGTAGCGAGAAATCTTATTGTACTGGAATTGCATAAGCTTAAGATTTCTCCCTTCGGTCGAAGTGCTATAGAGACACATCCTCGTACAGGCTCCTATCGGATAGGAAAATTAAATGTGAATATAGCGGACTGAAGCGTCCTAGCATAGGGAAGAAAAAGTCCGGCAAGAAAGGTTTTGGCTCTATGCACCCAAACCCTTTATTATAAATCATAGGATCGAATCAAATGAGGCGGGTGATCAGACGGAAAAATTCGCTTAAGACCTAGAAAAAAGTTTTTTAAAGAGGCAGGTAAAATATCTCAAAAACAAAGATCCGAACGTCCGATGTGTTTAGCAACCCCAGCGAATAGCTAACGGTGGCAGGAGTCTATATTGAATCCGGGGGCATGGTCGGGCGCCTTGGAAGACAAAAAAATTGGAGGAGAGCAAACAATGGCAGAGAGGAAGCTAGCAATTTCTGATTTTTATCGTATGAAGGAAGAGAGGGAGATGATTACGTGGCTGACATGCTATGATTTTCCGACAGCTCAATTTGAGGAAAATGCCGGAATTGATATGATTTTGGTGGGCGACTCGATGGGGATGTGTACCTACGGTTATGAGAGCACTGTGCCTGTGACCATGGCGCAATGTATCGCCCACTGTGATGCCGTTCGGCGGGGGGCGCCAAATACCTTTGTGGTTGGGGATATGCCCTTTATGAGTTACCAGACATCCGATGTAGAAGCGGTGGTAAATGCGGGGCGATTTATTAAAGAAGCAGGAGTGGATGCAATCAAGCTGGAGGGCGGGAAAAGAGTGACCAGCCGTATTAGTGCGATCATTGATGCGGGCATTGTGGTATGTGGACATATCGGGCTAACCCCTCAGAGCTCCGCACAATTGGGCGGACACAAGGCCCAGGGGGTAACGGCTGAAGGCGCCAAACTTGTTATTGAAGATGCCCTTGCAGTCGCGGAGGCAGGCGCCCACCTGCTCCTTTTGGAGGCCATTCCGGAGGAGGTCGGGAAATTTATTGCCAGCAAGCTAACAATTCCTGTCCTAAGCATCGGGGCTGGAGGAGGATGTGACGGGCAGCTTTTGATTGTTTCCGATGTGATCGGCCAATTTCAGGCATTCATTCCGAAGTTCGTGAAGAGATACGCCGATGTTGCAGGGGTAATCACCCGTGCTGTAGAAAGCTATGTGAAGGATGTCAAGTCAAAGGCTTTCCCCGAGCAAACGCACTGTTATCCTATGAAAAAAGGAGAAATGGAGAAATTTCAGGAGCTGATAAAGAGTTATACATAGGCTAAACGTACGACCCGGTTAGGTAGGATAAAAGGTCCAAATTTGGGGTCTGTCCGAGTTTCTCAAACGCGATTCCATATAAAAACAATAGTTTATATAGTATTTTTGAAATGTCATCATGTCCCTCCGGTGCCATTCGCCCTTGTTTTAAATGAGGCGAACGGATTCGGAGGGATTGATGATATCCCCTTTGGTGAGCCCCCTTCCATTAAGAAAAAAGTATCCTACAGTCAGTCCGAATGGGTTATGAAACGGCCGCCCAGTGAAAAATTCTCGGAACAGCTCATTGCCAAGACAAAGAATCCGATGGTAGGGAAGACTTTTGTCAGGATCAATGAGAAAAAACGAGCGTGGCTTGGGTTCTTGGGGGCTTGACATGGGACATCACAGTAATTGAAATCAAATGTACTATAAAAGGAGTAGTATAGGTCATGACAAGAATAAAAAAACAGGATTTATGTGAAGTGCATATTGTCAAGACTGTCTGCAATATGTGTACGAATCACTGCGGTATTAACGCCTACGTGCAAGGGGGCAAGGTTGTCAATGTTGATGGCATGCCCGAACACCCGCTGCATCGCTTGTGCGTCAAACCGGGCGCAATTCCCGAGATGGTACATCACCGGGATAGAATCACCGATCCGCTCAAAAAGGAAAATGGAAAGTTCAAAAAAATTTCATGGGAAGAGGCCTTCGAATTTATTGCAGATAAGCTGACTCATATCAAAAATAAATATGGTCCCCAGTCTGTGGATATTCATACGGGAAACCCTTTCATAGCCACACAGACGGAGAAGGTGATAAGACGTTTTGCCGATCTCTATGGCACGCCGAATTATACATCGGGTGGTGGCGTCTGTTTTATTGCAAAGGGCATCGGTTCAGGCTTAACCGTTGGAGGCCTCATTGCCCCGTATGTTGCTGAAGGCAGCAAGTGCATGGTAATTTGGGGAAAGAACCCCGCGGAGACCTTCGCTTCAGAAATTGATGTGATCAATGACAATCTCCTGAAAGGATCAAAACTAATCGTCATCGATCCCAGGCGGACAAGCTTGGCAAAAAGGGCGGATCTTTATGCGCAGGTTAGACCCGGCACCGACTGTGCTCTTGCCTTAGGGTTACTTCATATTATTATAAAAGAGGGCCTTTATGATAAAGATTTTGTAGAAAAATGGACTGTCGGTTTTGACAAGCTGGTTGAACAGGTGAAGGATTTTACTCCCAAAAATGTCGAAAAAATAACCTGGGTTCCCTCGAAGACGATCAGGGACATCGCCCGCATGTATGCCACGGTGAAGCCTGCCTGTACTTCACTCGGTGTGTCTATGGACCATTCCAGCAACGGTATTCAGGCTATTAGAGCAATCAGCACCATGTGCGCAATTACAGGCAATTTGGAGGTTGAGGGAGGCAGCATGCTTTCCAATCCGGGGCTGATGCAGAAAAACCTGCGTCTTGTTGATAAAGTTGTTAAGAAGAAAGCTGTCGGCGATGAGTATCCCGTGTTCAGCAAGTTTTCCAGGGAGACACATGTCATACCCCTGATTGATGCTATGGTCAGCGGGAATCCCTATCCTATTAAAGGTTTCTTATGCGCCGGGTGTAATCCGGCAGTGACATGGCCCAATCAAAATAAGTTCAAGAAGGGTGTGAAAAATCTTGATTTGTTAGTAGTTGTAGACATTTTTATGACGCCTACAGCCAAGATGGCGCATATTGTGCTGCCGGGCACAACCGCTCTTGAGAGAGAGGACCTCCGGGATGCCTATCACACCCATGAGAACATTTCACTTTTTGTAAAAACAAACAAGGCCGTTGAGCCCGTCGGAAACAGCATGACGGATTGGAAAATATGGGCTGAGCTTGCCAAGAGGATGGGCTACAAAAAATATTTTCCCTGGAAATCCACTCGAGAATTGATGGCCGAGCTTCTTGAACCTACAGCCTTGAGCCTTGAACAGTTGGAAGAAAATCCGGGCGGCATTGTTTACATGGAAAACGCATGCCAGCGATATCTTAAGAACGGTTTTAATACCCCGTCCAAAAAGGTGGAAATTTATTCTGAAGAGCTGGAACGATTGGGTTATGACCCTATCCCCACCTTTCACGAGCCATTAGAGAGCCCTTTCAGCCGTCCGGACCTTGCTGAAAAATATCCGCTTGTTTTTACAACAGGGGCACGGTCAAGAGCCTACACTCATTCAGAATACCGAAATATTCGTAAATTGCGAAGGTTGCGCCCCGATCCTCTTGTTGATATTCACGTTGAAACCGCCAAAAGCCTTGGTATCCAAAATGCCGACATGGTGACGGTTGAATCTCCGAAGGGCCGTATAAAAATCAAGGCAAATGTGACTGAGGACATCCATCCCAACGTCGTGTGCATTCAGATGGGTTGGAAACAGGCCAATGCCAACGTCCTGACAGACGACGAAAGGCGGGACCCTATTTCAGGGTATCCTGAATTCAGAGCCGGTATGTGCCGCGTTTATAAGTAAGATTAAGATGGTCTTCTGTAGCAGGGGAGGTCCCCGATCACGCCCTTACAACAAGAAAAGTGTGAAGAGCTATCATATGATCCCCTGGCGTTATGTGTTCTTATGGGAATAAAGCCCATAGAAATTTTAGCACAACATGTCATATGGCACAAAGATTGGCAGGCAAGCCTCCGGCCCCCGGCTCTTAGAGCCTACGCCTCGGAGAGATACTGCGGATCTAGAGCCAGTTATCGGTCCCGCCGGAAAGACGGCGGGCGGGCACTCTCTCAAACATTTGAACCGGATATACAGGAACAATTTTTTGCACAAGAAAAATAAGAGCCTGCAGCAACCGGGGAGGGGGTGGTGCTGATTTATGTCGGTTTCATGAATTGATCCAGCCTGGCAATGAATCATAATTTGGTCAGGATGTATCCTTTATATACCCTTGTACTCCGGTTTTCTCTTTTCCAGGAAAGCGGTCGCGCCTTCTTTCATGTCTTCGGTAGAGGCAAGATTTGCCCAGAAATCCGACTCCAGGTCCAGACCGGGTTGCAGTGCCATGTCCCTTGTACGGTTCAGCACTTTTTTGGCCGCTGCCACACCCAAAGGGCCCCTCTTGATAATCTTGGCAGCCAGTTCCATGGCAGCATCCATTACCCTGCCATCCGGCGTTACCTTTTCCACAAGTCCTAAGCGGAAGGCCTCTGCAGCATCTATCATATCTCCCGAGTAGACCAACTCTTTGACCTTTCCCAAGGGAACATGGTAAAGGGCCCTTCGGGTCCCGCCATTTCCCGGAAAAATCGAAAGCTTCACCTCGGGAAAGCCTAACTTTGCGGTTTCTTCTGCGTAACGGATGTCGCAACACAGGGCCAGTTCAAGCCCCCCGCCAAGACAGAAACCGTGAATCGCCGCAATAACCGGCCATTCAAAGCCCTCAACAATACCGTAAATCCGGTGGCTTCTCATGAGACGCCTTTTGGCTGTATCAGGCCTCAGCTCCAAAAAGGTCTTGATATCCGCGCCGGCCGCGAATCCCTTTTCCCCCGCCCCACGCAGTATAACCGCCCTGACCTCTCCCCGCCGGTTATCTAACTCCTGGAATATTTCTGCAATGTTTTCCTTGGTAGCCACATCCAGGGCGTTCATGGGCGGATGGTCGATTGTGACTATGGCCACCCTGTCCG